>CAMCQW010000213.1 GCA_945877045.1 Chryseobacterium gleum | reverse complement strand
CTAAACGCTCTAAAATTCGATACACTGTTACTCGGTCGCAAATGTTGTTTGCCTTGGCAAATATTTCAGTTTGACTCATCGCCGTTTTATTGACTTGTATAATTTCAAAAACTGCCTTTTTTGCTATTGTATTTCTAATTATTGCCATTATTTTTTTTATAAACGCAACAATGTTGCATAATTGTAGTATCTTTGTAATCGCATCAAAGTTGCAAATAAAAATTAGTAGAAAAAAATGAAATTTATTTTCTTGATTTTTTTAGGTTTAGTCTCCAGTTTCTCTTTCGCTCAAGGGGTAGAAATTACCTTATTAGATTCAAAGTCAAAAGAGCCAATAGCGAATGCGCAGGTTTTTGTTATTGAAACAGATCAAAGTTTTAAGTCAACAGAATTCGGTAAAATATTAGTTCCTAGCTATGTTCTGGATATGTATCAGGTGAAAATAGCGGCTAGTGGCTATCGAAGTTTTCTTCAGAAGATACCAAAGGAACTTCCTATTATTTTATATTTGGAACGCATTCACCTTGATTTACAAGAGGTAACGGTATCGAGTGGTTCATCGGTTTCTCAAAATAAAAACCCGTTTCATATTGAAACACGGAAAATCAGTGATTTGAATCAAATTCCTGCCATAAACCTTGGCGAATTAATCGGGCGAATTCCGGGAGTTTATCAGTCATCATTAGGCAATGGTATTTCAAAACCGGTGGTTCGTGGAATGCAAGGTATGCGGGTAATTACCATGTTAAATGGACTTCGTTTAGAGGGACAGCAGTGGGGGGGTGATCATGGTATGGGTTTATCCGAGTTGGGTGTTGGATCTGTTGAAGTAATTAAAGGTCCTGCTAGTCTTATTTATGGATCGGATGCATTGGGCGGAGTCATTTACCTAATGGATGTGCCCTATGCTGCGGTTAATACTTCTGAAATTCAGCTGCAAACAAATTTGAATCAAAATACCTTAGGAGGTGTTTCACGGATATTAATTAAGAAGTCATACACAAATTGGAGGTGGTTAGTGGGCGGAAGTTATACTAATCATGCTGACTTCCAACTTCCCGATGGAAGATTCGCCAAAAATTCGCGTTTCAACGCGTATGCATTAAAAGGGAGTATTTCTTTTAAAGGGAAAAAAAGTTTGCATCAATGGCGTATGATAATGGATTATTCAGTTTCGGGAATTCCTGGACATACAGATGATTCGTTAGCCACTCCAGAAATGTTTCAAGTACTCATTCAAGCGAGACAATATTTGCTTCCTTCTCAGTTCTTCCGAAATTATCTTGCACATCAAACATCTACATGGTACCTGAAAAATTTAGATGCTCAACTCTTAATGGGTTACACCTCTAATCGATTGGTAGAATACGACGAAAAAGTAACCATCCCATCTTTAAACATGCACTTGCAGAATGTTTTGCTGAACTCAAAATTTACGCTTAAAAAGTGGAAAGATTTAAAATGGATTTCGGGGACTCAAGCTATGTTTCAAACGAATAGAAATGCGCCTAATGCAACCGACACCTTGATTTCGAATTCAAATTCCATTGATTTTGGGGTGTATTCCACCGTAACATGGTCAAAAGAATTTTGGGTTTTTCAATCTGGTCTTCGCTATGATACACGTTCTATTTTTGGGATTGATAAAAATTTATACGGCGATTTAGGCTTTAATTTCCAGGGAATTAACGGGAGTATTGGTGCCGTTTACGCAAAAAATCAGATGGTATTTCGAAGTAATGTTTCCACGGGTTATCGTGCACCTCATTTAACCGAATTATTATCAAATGGATTTCATCATGGTGCCTTAAGGTATGAGATTGGCGACAAGAATTTAGTTTCTGAAAAGGCAATTCAGTTAGATGTAACGCTCGAACTCAATCAAGAACATGGTGCAATTACCTTTAACCCTTTTGCGAACTTGATACAGAATTATATTTATATTCAGCCCATTGATTCTATGGTGAAAGGAATGCCTGTTTTTATCTACGATCAAGCACCAAGGGTTCTGTTTTTAGGTGGCGATATTGCGTATCATTTTCACCCTCACTTTGCCCATAAATTGCATTGGGAAATATCAGCTTCATACATAAGGCCATTTACCGGTCAAGACAGTTCGGTTTCCTTAATTCCCCAGCCAAGATTAATGAATTCCATCAAATACGAATTTGAATTCGGTAAAAAAATTAAATGGAAAGATATGCATCTACAATCCACGCTTCTTGGTCCTCAAAATCAAGTCGCTTTCAATGAGCAAGTTTCCAAAGCCTATCATTTACTTGATTTTGGAACAGTAATAAGTGTAGGATTGCAAGATCAATTTATCATTAACATGGGGGTTAGAAATCTATTCAACACACGTTATATCGATCATCTTTCTAGATTAAAAAATATTGGTATGCCTTCACCTGGTAGAAGTTTATACCTATCCTTAAATTATCAAATTATTAATAAGCCTAAAAAACAAATCAATGAAAACTAAACTATTTTTTATTGCTGCATTTGGTGCAGCTGTAATATTTTCCTCTTGTAATAAAAAGAAATGTGAGGAATGCCATTATGATAAAAATGGCGCTGAAATCGAATTAGGCGAAATTTGTGGTGATGCTATGGTTGATTTAGAGGCAAATGGCTATACCGATTCAACGGGTAACTACGTGGTGCATTGCGCCCATTGATTTAGTTTCAAAATGGATATTTTTATTATAATAATAATGTTTTAAATATTAGTTAAAAACTTGAAGTAGTGAGATGTTAATTTCTTTTGTAGTTTTAGCCGAAAAATAGAAATGAAATTTTATTAATTGATTCAAGAAAATGGCAACATTAACCAATATAGAAAAGGGCGATAAAAAAACCATTCGAGCATGGGTGATGTATGATTGGGCCAATTCGGTTTACCCATTGATTATCAGTTCGGCTATTTTTCCGATACTTTATGAAGGAAAGACCAGTTTAAAGGATGCTGTTAATGGAAAAACGACCTATGATATTATTTCATTTTTAGGAATGGAATTTAAAAACACTGAATTTTATGCCTACTTAATTTCGCTATCATATATCATTGTTGCCTTGCTATCGCCTATACTTTCAGGTATTGCGGATGCAGGCGGTAAACGTAAATTATTCATGCAATTCTTTTGTTACATGGGAGCAATCGCTTCTGGTTTATTGTACTTTTTTAGTGCGGATAATCATGGTGTTGATGGTACGCCATTTGAACTCGGAATCACCATTTTACCGCTGTTTATTGGGAGTATAGGGTTTTGGGGAAGTTTGGTTTACTACAATTCGTATTTACCTGAAATCGCTGATTATCGTGACCACGATAAGATTAGTGCTAGGGGATTTTCAATGGGCTACTTTGGCAGTTCCCTATTATTGATTATTATACTAATTCTAACCGTTTTCACGAATACTATTCCCATAGAGTTAGCCTTTCCCTTGGTTAGTTTATGGTGGATTGCCTTTGCAACGTATTCATTTTATCATCTTCCAAAATCAGTACCGAGTAATGAAAAAGTCAACGAAAATATTTTTCTTATGGGATTTAAAGAACTTAGAAAAGTAGCGTGTGAAATTAAAGCGAATATTCATTTAAGACGATTTTTAGCCAGTTATTTTATGTACAACATGGCGGTGCAAACGATCATGGTAATGGCTGTAGCATTTGCGAATAAGGAAATTAGAGGAAT
>CAMCQW010000212.1 GCA_945877045.1 Chryseobacterium gleum | reverse complement strand
AAAAAGCTTGGCGCTTCTTGCGATTGGGAAAGAACGCATTTTACGATGGATAAAGAATATTCTGAATCGGTTGTAAATGTTTTTATAGACCTTTTTAATAAAGGTAAAATTTATCGGGGTGTCCGAATGGTGAATTGGGATCCAGAGGCTCTAACAGCGGTTTCGGATGAAGAGGTGATCTATAAAGAAGTGAATTCACGTCTTTTTTATGTTCGTTACAAAATAGAGGGCCTAGATGATGAATGGATCACTATTGCGACGACAAGGCCTGAAACAATTCTTGGTGATACGGCAATATGTGTTAATCCCTTGGATAAGCGATTTACTCACTTGCATGGGAAAAGCGTAATTGTTCCGATTGCAAATCGTGTAGTCCCTATTTTGACGGATGCATACGTCGATATGGAATTCGGGACAGGGTGTCTTAAAATTACACCAGCGCATGATATTAACGATTATGAAATTGGAAGGAAGTTTAATTTAGCTTCCATTGATCTCTTCAATGAAAATGGGACATTAAACAATAATGGCTTGCATTACGAAGGTGTAGATCGATTTGATGTGAGGAAATTAATAGAAAAGGAATTGCATGAAACGGGATTTCTTGTTAAAACGGAAGATCACATTAATAAGGTCGGGTTTTCAGAACGGACAAATGCTATAATTGAACCGAAACTTTCTATGCAATGGTTTGTAGAAATGAAAGATTTAGCGAAGCCTGCTTTGGAAAATGTTATGAATAATAAGGTTCAATTTTATCCGGAGAAGTTCAAAAATACCTACCGTCATTGGATGGAAAATGTCAAGGATTGGTGTATTTCAAGGCAATTGTGGTGGGGACATAGAATTCCTGCATGGTATTACGGAGAAGGGGTAAATGATTTTGTTGTAGCACTTACTGCCCAAAAAGCGGCCATCTTAGCCCATGAAAAAACTGGTGTTGCTTATAAAGCGGAGGCGCTTAAGCAAGATGAAGATGTACTTGATACTTGGTTTTCAAGTTGGCTATGGCCCATTTCAGTTTTTAATGGATTAACACAACCCAATAACCCGGAAATAAATTATTATTACCCAACTAATGATCTCGTAACTGGTCCTGACATTATGTTTTTTTGGGTGGCAAGGATGGTGATAGCAGGCTATGAATACAAAGGTGATTTGCCCTTTAAAAATGTTTATTACACTGGAATTGTTCGTGATAAACTAGGACGTAAGATGTCTAAATCATTGGGTAATTCCCCCGATCCTATTGGCTTAATAGAACAGTATGGGGCAGATGGTGTTCGGGTTGGTGTGCTGATTTCATCTCTTGCTGGAAATGATTTACCTTTTGATACCTCACAATGTGAACAAGGTAGAAATTTTACCAATAAATTGTGGAATGTTTATCGCCTTGTGTCTGCATGGGAAGTGGTTGATTTTGAACAACCGCAATCGTCTATTTTGGCCATTAATTGGTTCGAAAGTAAATTGAATAAGACCTTATCGGAAATTAATGATGCCTTTGATAAGTTCAGAATCTCTGATGCGCTAATGCTTACCTATAAGTTGATTTGGGACGATTTCTGTTCTTGGTATTTGGAGATAATAAAACCTGGCTATGAACAACCTATTGATCGATTATCAAAGGATCTTACCATTTCATTTTTCGAGAAACTTTTAATATTAGTGCATCCATTTGCTCCTTTTATTACGGAAGAATTATGGCATCTAATTGGAAATGACAAAAAAGGAAATGATATTATTGTAGCTTCTTGGCCCAAGGCTGGTAAGCTTGATGATGTATTATTGATTCATTTTAATCAATGTGAAGAGGTGGTTTCAAATATTAGAAATATTCGGAAGCAACAGAACATTGCCAACAAGGTAAAACTGTCGCTTTTTGTTAAAGGGCAAGTCAAAAGTCAATTAAATTTTCATTCGGTAATTGTAAAGCTTGGGAATTTATCAACGTTGGAATATATTAATGAATCTATGAAAGGTGCTTTTTCTTTTGTTTTGGAAGGAAAAGAATTTTTTATTCCTTTTGGAGAGGAAATAGATACTGACGCTGAAAAAGATAAAATTCTTGCTGAATTAGCATATATCAAGGGTTTTCTCAAAAGCGTTCAGGGAAAATTATCCAATGAACGGTTCGTGTCGAGCGCCCCAAGTTCTGTGGTGGAAAGTGAAAAAAAGAAAGAGCAAGACGCGCTTTCTACAATTGATATTTTGACCAAAAAATTAGCGGATTTAGAGTAGGGGATTAGATAAATTCAAAATTTACCCGTCTGTTTTTTTGCCTTCCCTCTGGTGTTTTATTTGATCCCACTGGTTGTTTCTCACCATGGTATTCTATCATTATTCTGTCTTGAATTAATCCACGACTTTCAAAATATTTTGTTAACGATTTTGCCCTTCTTAAGGATAAATCTTCGTTGAATTTATCTGATCCATCTGAATCAGTATTGCCAATTATTTTAATTCTCAAATCTGAATGACCTAAAATTACGCGAGACATTTTGTTTAAATAGCTATAGTATTTCGATGGGATGCTATCTGAATTATAGCCAAAATAGACTGTTTCAAAAACAAATGAGTTTAATTCCTTTTTGCGCAGTTCAATGGACGATAATCCAAGTAATAAATCTGATTTGAAACGAGCAATCCAAGTATGTGGAATTAAAGGTTTAGCATTTTGATTAAACTCGATAATAGATTTGTAAAGAATAACTTTTCCTTGCTGGCCGGGACATTTTGAACTGGAATAATTGCCCTCAAAATAACCGCTTGAATCGTTGTATTTCAAGGTGAAATTGAGTAAGCATGTCTCGTTGGCCATTCCGGCTCTTTTTACAATGCTAATTTGTGTCAGTTCAATCGATTTAGATGATTTTCCATCGCTAATTTTCCCATTGAGTTGCTTTGAGCAAAACTCCTCGGTATTTTCTTTTTCTTCTCTTGATTCTCCGCTTATCAATGAGCCAATACAGCTCAACTTAAAATAGATGGGTTGTGCTAACGCTGAATTATTATTTTCTTTACTAAGTAATCCTTGCCATGTGCCGGAAATTTTGAACTGGCAAATGCAATTTAACTGAAAGCACAAAATAAATAAAGATAGAAATGCTTTTTTCATTATTTATTATTAGTATTAAAACGAAAAAGGTTTACTTTGTTAACTGCGAACTATTTATTTCCTAAGTTGTTTTAAAATAAATTATAGTTATGAAAATCTTATTTATTGTTTTACTATTGAATTTATCTTGTACCATGCCTTCTAATTACAACGTTTCTAACGAACCTAAATTATCCATTCATTCATTTATTGTTGAAGATATTAACGGTAAAGCCCTTGATTTTGCTTCATTAAAAGGAAAAAAAATATTGGTGGTGAATACGGCATCAAAATGTGGCCTAACGCCACAGTATGAAGAACTAGAGCGTTTGTACAATGAGTTTAAAGATCAAAATTTTGTTATTGTTGGATTTCCTGCAAATAATTTTATGGGGCAAGAACCTGGCTCAAATGAAAATATAGCGGCATTTTGTCAAAAAAATTATGGAGTATCTTTTCCAATGATGTCCAAAATATCTGTCAAAGGAAAGGATATGCACCCCATATATCAGTTTTTAACTCAAAAAGCCAAAAATGGTTTAGAAGACAACCAAGTTCAATGGAATTTTCAAAAATATCTATTGGATGAAGAAGGTTTTTTAGT
>CAMCQW010000211.1 GCA_945877045.1 Chryseobacterium gleum | reverse complement strand
CCCCAGCTGGTTCTTAACTTCAAGAAAGTAACTGCAGGTAAATCTGACATAAATGCCTCATCTGAAACAACCCAACCAGCACCTACGGATGGGAAAGTACCCCAACGGTTATTAGCACCGAAACGAGATGAACCATCACTACGTATCGCTGCATTAAATAAATACTTGCCTTTGAAGTTATAATTCAAACGAGCTAAATAAGAAGTCAATGACCATTCTTGTACTCCTGAAACAGTCGCACCTCTAGCAATGTTAATCGCACCTTGAATCGTAGGAAGGCGATCATCCGCATAAGTATCCGCTTGAACTTGAGTAGACTCCTGACGGAAATATTGGTTGGTATAACCTCCTAATAATTCAAATTTATGATCATCCCATAAAGTCTTTGCGTAAGTAAGCGTATTCTCATTCAACCAAGACAAGTTTTCAACGTTTTGACGAATTGAAACTGCTGTGGTAGGAATAGGTACGTTAATCGCTGATGTTGCATTCGCTGGATTAAAGAAGAAAAATTTCGTTCTTAAAATCTCTCCGTTCATAGATGACTTAAATTTCAAACCTTTAACAGGCTCAATTTCGATAAATGCATTGGACAACAAATTAGTTGTTGTTGTTTCATTAATCAACTCATCCGCCGAACGTACCCAGTTGGCATATGCGAAGATATTACCTGTACTCGCTGGAAAACGGTTAAACTTAGTCAAAGTTTTACCATCTGCCTCATAAATAGGCATAATTGGCCATGTATGTAATGCGTTGAACAAAATACCTGTCCCACGATCACCATCGGTTCTTGGCGTATTATCATAAACCATTTGAGGAGCTACGTTGAAACCAACAGTAACCTTATCCGAAATATCATACGTTGAATTTAAACGCAATGAATAACGTTGGTAATCTGTATTTCTAACCACCCCTTTTTGTTGCAATACTCCAGCAACTAATGAAGTTCTAGATTTCTCTTTATTGGAAGTTATAGATAAGTTATAACTAGAGATAGGAGCATCTTTGTTTAATAATGAATTGTACCAGTCATTATCTTTATCCTTATATTGAGAAGGATTTTGGAATTCCACTGGAACCGGTTGTTTCGCATCTTCAAATGACTCTTTCTTAAATTGAGCAAATTCCTCTGCATTCATCATATCAAGACGTCCCTTCATCGGTACATTTTGAGTTCCTGTAAATGCATTAAAACTTACCGTCATTCCAGCACCCTTACCTTTCTTTGTTGTAATCAATACAACACCATTCGCCGCACGAGAACCATAAAGTGAAGTTGAAGACGCATCTTTTAAGATGGAAATATCTTCAATCTCATCTGGGTTCATCGCACCAATCGAACCTGTAATAGGAAAACCATCCACTACATATAAGGGATCAGAACCAGCCGAAACTGACAATTGACCACGAATACGAACGTTCATACCCGTTCCTGGCTTACCTGTCGTTTGGTTAATTTGAACACCCGCTAATTGGCCTTGTAATTTTTGACCAATTTGAGTAACTGGTAAATCTTTCAAATCCTTATATGATATTGTTTGTACAGCTCCAGTAATCTCTTTCTTGTTTTGACTACCGTAACCCACGACAACAATCTCATTTAAGGTTTTGTTATCTACTGTTAACGTTACGTCAATGGACTTCTGTCCTGTGTAAACAACATCAGCAGAGTTATAGCCCACGGAAGAAATCCTCAGGGTTTCATTTCTGCTCACATTAATTTTAAAATTACCCTCTCCGTCGGTAGAAGCACCACGGGAAGTACCAACAACAGAAACAGATGCACCTATAACAGGCCCGCCATCTGATCCCTTCACTTTTCCTGAGGCAGCTTGTTGTTGCGCCATCAAGGATGTGGACAGAATTAGAAATAGTCCGAGGAATACTCCCCCAATCTGACTTCCAATTCGATAAACAATAGAATTGTTTTTCATAAAAAATAGTTTAGGTTAAATAAAATAAATAAAATAAGTTTAGAGGTGTTAAATCAAGTTTACACTCTATTTAACGGAACAAGTTTAACATCCTTTATCCTATTAACTATCCTTATAGGCATTAGGATAGTTAAATTTTTTATCAATTTATTTAAATTAAATTTTTAAATGTTCTTGTTAATTAAAAATGATAATTTAAACAACCTTGGTATATTTATATTAAATAATTTTTAACGATATGCAATCAACTCGAAGATCCTTTTTGCAAATTTCTAGTTTGGGACTAATTAGTCTACCCATGATTAAATCTAGCGAGCTATTTGCAACATATAACATAAATAGAATTTCAGAAGCACCCTTAATTCAAAATGAAGAGCGTATAGCCCGTATTGAAAAAGCACAAAATCTTTTAAGGCAAAATAAAATGGTTGCTCTTGTTTTGGATGCCGGCACCAATATGGAATATTTTTCAGGAATTCATTGGAATCCTTCAGAAAGGTCTATGTTGGCCGTCATTCCGGCTACCGGAGAAATCAATTATATATGCCCTTCTTTTGAGGAAGATCGATTTCTTGAGGTCAAAAAAATAGGTTCAACAGTTCATACTTGGGGGGAGCATGAAAATCCATTTCAATTAGTTATTCAAGTCTTAAAAAACTCAGGTTTTCAACAAGGTGAAATTGCCATCGAAGAACAAACACGTTTTTTCATTTCCAATGGAATCAAAAAAGCGGGTAAAGGATTTAAAATAGTCAGTGGCGACCCGATTACGATTCCTTGCCGACTCATTAAATCGAAAAGTGAAATTGCCCTGATGCAAAAAGCCAATGATATGACGGCCATAGCCATTCAATACGGTTTAACATTTTTATCTGAAGGAATCAGCCCCTCCTCCATTTCACAAAAAATTGCCGCTAAACATGCTGAATTAGGTGGGCAACACCGATTTGCCTCGGTAACTTTTGGGGTAGCAAGTTCTTTCCCCCATGGAAGTTCAAGAAAACAAATTCTTAAGAAAGGAGATATCGTGATGCTCGACTGCGGATGTAGTTATGGCGGATATGAGTCAGATATTACTAGAACGGTTGTTTTTGGTCCAGCATCCGAACAACAAATTAAAATCTGGGAACTCGAAAAAAGAGCGCAAGCCGCAGGATTTGCTGCTGCCAAACTGGGGGATCCTTGCGAAAATGTCGATTTCGCAGCGCGCAAGGTTATTATTGACGCAGGGTATGGACCCGGATATAAATTACCCGGACTGCCACATCGAACTGGACATGGAATTGGAATGAACGGACATGAGTGGGGAAATATGGTGAAGGGCAACCAATTAAAACTCCAAGTGGGCATGTGTTTTAGTATCGAACCTACGATCGCAATTCCAAATGAGTTTGGGGTGAGAATTGAGGACTGTGTATACATGACTGAAAATGGCCCTAAATGGTTTTCAAAACCAAGCCCATCCATCGACCAACCTTTTGAACTAAGCTAATTTAAAATATTGGTTGACACAGTCCGGAATATCGCTGGCATAATGTGACACATAGATGAGTGTGGTTTGACTATTTGAACAGATGTAGTTTAAAATTTCTTTTACCCGCTGAATTTGTTTCTCATCCAATCCTTGGCATGGCTCATCCAAAATCAACAAAGGAGGATTCTTAACCAAAGCCCTAGCTAATAAAACAATCCGCTGCTCGCCTGTTGAGATTTGCTGAAACATCCGTTGGGATAAATGAGAAATTCCAAAAACGCCTAACCATAAAGCGATCCGTTTATGTTGATC
>CAMCQW010000210.1 GCA_945877045.1 Chryseobacterium gleum | reverse complement strand
TGCTTTCTGCTAAGCGCCAATGTTTGTAATTGGTATTCTGTTCGATAATTTCTTCCGCAAGGGTGACTGCTGTACCACTTGGCTTATCTAATTTTTGAGTGTGATGAATTTCTGTCATTTCTAACATGTAGGCTGGGTGAGCCTCCATAATTTTTGCAAGTTTTTTATTCATTTCGAAAAATAAATTTACACCGATGCTAAAATTACTAGCATGTACCAAAGCTCCATTGTATTTTGAAACATTTTCTGTAATTATTTTTAACTCATTTTGCCAAGCTGTTGTTCCTACAATAATCGGTAGGCCTATCTCTAAACAAAAATTCATGTGTTTCACAGCCAACTCAGGACGCGTAAATTCGATGGCAACATCGACGTCATCAAAGTTTGTGTTTTCAATGGAATTTTGGCTGTCTACAATGGCTGTAATCTGATGTCCTTTTGCCAGGGCCAATTTTTCAATGGCTTTCCCCATTTTTCCATAACCGATCAGCGCAATTTTCATAGAACAAAAATAAGCTTTTGTAATTAACGGAAGGACATTTTAACACTAAATCCAGGCGATTTTAGATTCATTAAGGTCGGTTCTATCGATAAACTTAGTTTGTCACTCACATCAAATTTGGTAAAATGGGCTTCTACGCCAGCGTCAATGATTTGAATAAAGTAAACCGCGCCAAGTGCTAAAATAGATAAATCACGTAAATCAAGGTGTTGTTGGTAAAGCGAAAGTATCGCTTGATCATCGTAATCTATCCATTGTTGACTTCCGCCGCCTAATTGCCGCAGACTATATTCATCTTTCAGGTTATTTTTCATTAGCTGGTTCGAAACTATAAAATAACCAGCAGCGCCAAGTCCGGCATAGATGAGTGGAACCTTCCAAAAGGCATTTTTTCTGCCATTAGTCATTTTAATTGAATTGAATACCTGTCCTGCCCCAGGTAGACAGGCAGAAAGTAGGACGGCTTTTTT
Organism: Chryseobacterium gleum; assembly: GCA_945877045.1. GTDB lineage: Bacteria > Bacteroidota > Bacteroidia > Flavobacteriales_D > Crocinitomicaceae > UBA952. The sequence continues at coordinate 2,813 of CAMCQW010000210.1, read as the reverse complement.
AAAATAATAAGAACTTGAATCCGTCTTTTTAATGGGATTTTCTTGTCCAAAGAGAAGAAAAGGTGAAAGTGCAATAAGAAGAATTATACTTTTCATTCACCGTTCAGTAGTGAAACAATTCGTTTAAAATCATCATCTGATGCAAAAGGAACAATTAATTTTCCTTGCCCTTTTTGATTTTTTTGAATGGTAACTTTAGCGATTAATCGTTTCTCTAGTTCTTCCAAAAATATCAGTTGAATTGAGTTGAGTTTCATTCCTTCGTCCTTTGAACTAGAGCTACTTTCTCCCCTTGGTTTTTTAAGGAGTTGTTCTAATTGTCTAACTGATAGGTTGTCATGGGTTATTTGTTTAAATAAGGCCATTTGCGCATTCTCATCTGATACTGCAACGAGGGCTCTTGCGTGTCCCATTGAAATTACTCCATCGCGAACACCGGCTTGAATAGTCGCTGGCAACTTCAATATTCGAAGATGATTAGTTACGTTGGAGCGTGATTTTGAAATCTTTTCCCCTAACTGTTCTTGGGTAAGCGAACACTCTTCGATTAAACGTTGATACGATAAACCAACTTCTATGGCATTTAGGTCTTCTCGTTGTATATTTTCAACGAGTGCCATTTCGAGCATTGCTTGATCATTTGCAATTCGAATATAGGCAGGGACTGCTGTCAAACCGGCGATTTGAGCAGCACGGAAACGTCTTTCTCCTGAAATAAGTTGGTACCTGTCGCGTCCCATTTTCCGAACGGTTAAGGGCTGAATTATGCCATGTGTCTCTATCGAAATCGCCAATTCTTCCAGGGCTTCTTGTTCAAAGTGCTCACGTGGATTAAAGGGATTAGTTTCAATTGAATGAATTGGTAGTTGTGAAATTGATCCAAGAGTGGCTCCAGATAAAGAGGTGATATCCGTATCTACATTTGTTAATAGTGCCCCCAAACCTCTTCCGAGAGCAGGTTGTTTTTTAGGCTTATTGCTCATTGTCAATTTCAATTATTTTTTCTTCGTTTCCAATCTTGGTTAAATTATTTTTCTGTAATAGTTCTCGGGCAAAATTAAGGTAATTTGTGGTTCCTCTTGAAGCTGCATCGTGCATAATTACGGTTGTACCATGACTGGAAGCTTCTGTTAGTGTGGTGTTTCTGTGAATAATTGTATCAAAAACCAATTCTTGAAAATGAGTTTTTACTTCGTCAACTACCTGATTAGCTAAGCGCAATCTAGTATCATACATGGTTAAAACCAAGCCTTCAATTTCCAAATCAGGCTTTAACCTAGCTTGAACAATTTTTATGGTATTTAACAATTTGCTTAATCCTTCTAATGCAAAATATTCGCATTGAACAGGAATCATCACTGAATCTGCCGCCACTAAAGCATTTATTGTTATTAATCCTAATGATGGTGAACAATCAATTAAGATAAAGTCATAATCATCTTTTATTTTCGCAATCGCTTTTTCGAGCAGGTATTCTCTGTTGGGTAGATTAATCATTTCTAATTCTGCCCCAACAAGATCAATATGCGATGGCAACAAGTCTAAATTTGGATTTTGCGTAGTTAGGATGGCCTGTTTTGGATCCAAATCATTGACCAAACAGTCATAAATATTTCGAACAGCTGTAGGATCAAACCCTGTACCCGAGGTAGAGTTGGCTTGAGGATCTGCATCGATAATCAATGTTTTATATTCCAATACACCAAGGCATCCGCCTAGATTAATTGCTGTTGTAGTTTTTCCAACTCCGCCTTTTTGGTTTGCTATTGCGATGACCTTCCCCATGGTTTTATTTATTCTATAAAATTAATTTAAGTTTATTGAATTATTTCAATTAATGTGAGGATTTTATTAACTGAATTTAGCTAGATTTGTTTATAATTGTTGTTGAACGATTGGAATAAGCAAAATTCATTTTTTTTATCATCTTTTTTCTGACTTTAAAATAAATGCAAAAAAACATTCATCTCCGAATTGGATCATCACCAAAAAATGAGATTGTTGTCCAGAATATTTCGGTTGACTCATTTCACATAGAATTATTTAGCGATACGGAAGGCAATGTTTTTATTACCGATTTACAGACGAAAAGCGGCACTTTTGTCAATGGAAAGCGATTAAAAGGGTACACTTTATTAGACAGTGGTGACGAAGTGATTTTGGGAGATTCCTATCGTTTGAATTGGGAACAATATAAAATAGTAGTTCCGAAAAAAGTGGTTTCATCTGATAAAAAAACTACTCCCCTTCATACGAATTCCACTAAAACAAAATCATCGAGTTCCACTAAATCGAAGCCATTAGCCAAAAATAATTCTGAAGGTAACATTAACAAGCAATTGATGCTAATCTACGGCTTAGTTTTGTTCGTAATTCTACTTATGGTACTCTTCTTTTAGGGAGAAGAAAATCAATTCGACATTTTATTAAAAAATTACAAAACAATGGAATTTTCAGAGGCGAGGATTATGCCAATTCGGTATTATCTAAAAGTTTGAATCTGCTAGGCAAAGAAAAGTTTGAATCATTCATGCAATCAAAATTGCAAGCCATCACTAAGCATGATTTTTTTGAAGCCGTGTTTGAAAAGGCATCAACAATTTCTTTTATTACGAAAGGAGATTTTTTCATGGTAAGGGTAGGGGTATATTCCCTTTTTATTCATCAAGACACAAACAAGAAATTTAGCTGCTGCTTGAAACAATAGTATTTTGAATAAAAAAAGAGGTCATAAACCTCTTTTTTTTTAACCGTGGAGAAGATCGGGCTTACCGATAATTATTTTCTACGATCATTCTTCTCTTGAAAATATA
>CAMCQW010000209.1 GCA_945877045.1 Chryseobacterium gleum | reverse complement strand
AGCGCCTGAAGGTGGCCTTCCTTTCTATGGGAACGAATCCAAATACGAAAACAAAATCGTACTATCGAATAATGGTTTGCAAGGTACTGGTACCATTAATTTTTTAACAGCATCGGCGCTTTCAAGTAAATTAACCTTTTTGCCCGATTCAACAATTGGTGTTGCCAAATTCACAAATAAGGGTGTCGAAAAAGGGCAGGAGGTACCTCAAGTATTTTCTGAATCTGCCTTTATCACCTTTATTCCCAAAAAACAACTATTAAAAGCAGCTGCTTATAATGGTACAAATTTGGAAATGTTCGATAATCAATGTCAATTGAATGGCTCGGTTGTCTTGTCTAATAAAGGGATGTATGGTTATGGTCAGATGCTATTTAACGATGCAGGATTGTATTCTGGCAGGTATGATTTCACCTATACAGATATCGATGCCGACACGTCAAATTTTTCACTTCAAAATAAATTTGTGACCGATGGTGAATCACCATTAGCTATTGAAGCAGATGGTGTTAAGGCGCATATTTCATTAAAAGATAGAAAGGGTGAATTCAATTCCTTTGGAGCGAAAAGAATTAAATTTCCTGCCAATATTTATTATTGCACGATGGATAAATTCTTTTGGTATATGGATGGCGCATCGGTAGACTTTGAAAAAAATCAATCAAAAGAAACAGCTTTCGAAGCAGGGGCAGATTTGACGGATCCTAATTTCTTCTCCATGGATGATAAACAAGATTCACTGCGGTTTAGATCTTTAAGTGCGAAATATGATTTGAAAACACAAATAATTTATTGTAATAAAGTAGATTATGTGAGGGTTGGCGATGCGAAAATATTCCCTGATAGCATGAAAATAGTGATTCGGAAAAATGCCATAATTGACCCGCTAAAAAATGCCATTGTTGTCGCTAATTACATTACACAATTTCATAAATTTTATCAAGTTGATCTTACTATTACCAGCCGTAATAAGTTTGAAGGTGTCGGTATTTATCCCTATTATGATCGAGATAGTACGCTCACTAATTTAAAAATGAAAAGTATTGCGTACAATAAAAGCGGTTCCAAAACCATCGCTGAAGGTTCCGTGGAACAAAAGGATGACTTTAAACTTTCTAAGGAATTTGATTACTATGGAAAAATAAAAATTATTGCTAATAATTCAGGGATTATTTGTGATGGATCGACAAGGATTAATCATTTATGCAAAAATTTTGACCGTTCTTGGCTTGCCTTCAACGATACAGTGGTGGCAAAAAATATACAGATTCCGATCTCAGAAAAACCATTGAATGATAAAGGAAATCGTTTGGCAGTTGGGTTTTTATGGAAGGATTCTGAGAAAATGGACAGCGTAGGTGTTTACCCTGCATTTTTATCAAAAATTGAAGGAAAAAACGATGCAATTATTTTTCAATCGGATGGCTATGTGCAGTATAATCCTAAAGCGGCTGCGTATCAAATTGGCACCAAACAAATGCTTGAAAATGCTAATAATAAAGGGAATTTATTAACTTTTTATACAGAAACGTGCGCATTGACAGGCCTTGGTAAAATTGATTTAGGTTTAGACCTAGGCGAAGTTCGTATCGAATCATATGGTGATATTTCTTATGAACCATCTGAACAGAAAATTGCGCTTAATTTGACAAGTAAATTTATTTTTCCTCTTCAAAAAAATATCATGGAGGGCTTTGCCAGTTCCTTGAAAGAGTTAGAAGGTCAAAAAGATATTGATCTTAAATCAAAAAAATATAATTTCAAACAAGTAAGTAAATTTTGGCTAAATCCAGAAAAAGAAAATGACTTTTATAAAGATTATGAAGAAGATAAATTGCGGAAAATGCCGAGTGAATTGGAAGGGACTATGTTAATCACAGGTATTCATCTAGAATATTTTAAAATAAAAACGAAAGTGAATGAAACTGGATTTGCTCGTGGCTTTAATACGCGAAATACGGGTACTCAAATAGATGACGAAGGCGATGAAGTGAAAGCTAAAAATAAAGTGGCAATTATCGGTTTGGAGGATAAAGTGGTCTTGAAGGAGGTAGATTTTAATATGGTTTTTCATCAAACCAATATCGATGAATCCAATCAAGGTTTCGGTTTTAGATGGATGACATCCAATAATAAAGAGTACGTATTAAATTATTCTATGGATAAAAAAGATGGAACCATGTTGCTTTATTCAAAGGATGAAATGTTCACAAATTCCATTACAACTATTAAAGCTGATAAGCGAAAATCGAAAAATTTTATGTTTGATATTGCCGATGAAACGCAACTTAAGTTAATTTTAGTTAAATTCAATGATTATTTGCGCTCAAAATGATGATTTATATTGTATTTATTTGCTTAGCTTATCTTATTGGCTCAATTCCAACAGCTGTTTGGGCGGGGAAAAAATGGCATGGCCTTGATCCAAGAGAGCACGGTAGTAAAAATGCTGGAGCAACTAATACTTTTCGCGTTTTAGGTAAAAAGTCAGGTTGGTTTGTTTTAATTATAGATGTTTCAAAAGGTGTATTGGCCTCTATCTTGCCCTTGATCTTAGTAGAGAATTATTCGGATAATCAGCTGCTTGTTTTTCAACTCACCACTTCTTTTGTATGTATTATTGGACATGTATTTCCAATTTTCGCTCAATTTAAAGGTGGAAAAGGTGTCGCCACTTCATTGGGGATAATCATTGGACTTAATCCTATATCTGCCGCTATTTCATTGGGGATTTTTCTACTTGTATTTTTACTATTTAAGTATGTTTCCTTGGGTGCAATTGTAACCTCGCTTTCATACCCTTTTGTTAGCTATTTCATTGTGAAAGAAGATGCGCGGATTATGATAATTTTTACGGTATTACTCGGCTTTTTAATTATTGTGTCGCATAGAAAAAATATTACAAGACTTATGAACGGTGAGGAAAGTAGAATGAACCTTTCAAGGAGAAAGGAGTAATATATTTTTGTTTTTTAATCTTGTGAAAAAGAGCCTTTTTAATTGTAAGTATTTCTATCTCTTGTTAATTGTATTAACAGTCAATAGTTCTTTTGCTCAATCCCTTTCGCAGCTTGAAAAAAAAGCAGTTGAATCCTTTAATAAAAAGGATTACGCCTCGGCGTTGATTGACTTTCGGCAATTATTAGCACAAAATCCTACCTCCATGGATTTTAACTTTAAATACGGGGTTTGTGTCTTTTATTCTGACAACCGAAAGAATGCCAAACGTTATTTTGATTTTGTGCTTCGCCAGCGTGATTTCCCAAGCGAAACATACTATTTTGTTGCAAAACTTTCACATTTTGAATATAAATTTTCGAGTGCAATGCTCTATTATCAAAAATACCTTGATAATACACCGGAAAAATTAAGAGACCACGATGTGAAAATGGAATTAGACCAATGTGCAAATGGTAAAACCCTCCTGAAATCTCCAAAAGCTTTGCGCTTAATTAATGCGGTCGAGGTGGCTATCCCTAAATTTTACATGAATTATCAATTGGAAAGTCGTACAGGTGGATTTTTTACTGATGAAGCATTGCAAACAAAAATGGATAAGAAATTCAACCATTTACCCATGTATTATTTTTTACGTGGCGATAGTTTGAAGTTTTTTGCAAGTTATGGAACCTCTACAAATAAAGATATTTACTTTGTTCGAAAAATAGGGGTTGATGCCTGGTCGCCCGCTATAAAAATAAACGATCAAGTAAACTCTTTGCTTGATGAGGATTTCCCTTTCTATGATCAGAAAAATGGAACGCTTTTCTTTTCTTCTAGGGGACATA
>CAMCQW010000208.1 GCA_945877045.1 Chryseobacterium gleum | reverse complement strand
ACTAATTTTTCACTTTCACCAAACCACATTGATTTTGACTGACTGATTTCCACCTTCATAATCTCTCTTCCAGTTGCTTTTGCCAATTGAAAGACGCTCTCCGTTTTACCAGTACCGGGAGCACCAAATAACAGGATGTTAAAATTTTCAGGAAGTGCTTTATTTTTTAAACGCGTCATCAACGATTCGTAGTTGTTCGTATTGAGCATTCTGCCTAAATCTTTGATTTGCTGGTCCTCTTCAGACTCGTACACGAGTATCTTTTCGGCAATATCCTCCGGTTTAATAGTTCCTTTATTTGATTTTCGTCGATTGACAATTATGCCATGGTCGTTGAGCAACTGAATGGAATGGTCTGTTAATGAAAAATCGATATCATTAAAAAAACGGCCACCCGAATATTCAATCAAATCTTGATCCATTAATTTATTTGATCCCTTATAGATGCCTTGAATGTATTGAACTCGTGCGCCAGATCTTTTAAAGAACGCTCCTATTGGCTCATCCATATCGACATTTATTGCGCCATTGATGGTCTTCCAAACAATATAAAGAAAGATAGTTTGATCGATGAGATTAAGATCCATTTTTTTTAGTGCATCAATAAAAGAAAATGCGCTGTTTTCATCAATTAGCCGAGCCATTTCATCAAGAAATATCTCGGAATCAATGTGCTCAGAAATACAATCTTGACAAACTTCATTCATTAACTCTAGGGCCTCTACTAAATCAATTGCCTTTATTTTGATATCTTGGGGAAACGATTCCTCGGCAATTATTGCATTTAAAATTTTAGGATTGACGATGTAGTTGTGTTTTCTGAAGAAGTCGTCGCTTCGCCTTCTATTTTTGCGTTTGACGAATATACTTCGTTCGTTCAATGTTGTTAATGATTTGGAATAATTAATAAGTTCAAAAGGAGTCACTTCAAAATAACGAAGTAGGTCGTTTGAATCTACGTTTTCGCCAAATAAGTTCATGGAGCATACAACGCTAAAAACGAGGGCATCTTTTTCCTCACATTGAACAAAATCACACACGACTTTCAGTTCATCTTTGAGATCAACAAACAGCGAATCTGGAAGCCCCGAATGCTTGGCGGCTTTATAAATAGTATTTAGGGCCTCAGGCATTTTAATTTGTTTCGGAGAAGTTTTGGACACAGATTTACGCATGTATGTTATGAGGTTTAGACTAGTGTATACGTTATTTCCATGGGGACATAACAAAGAAGTTTAAAAAAACTTTATTAGTTTTAGTTGTCATCAAAATCAGTGGAGAAAAACTGATCAAAAAAATCAAGATGCCTATCCACGTTTAAGACCTTTCTTAATTTCTCAACTGCTCTTTCAATATAAACAGCGCTATTATTGAGACCAAGCTCAATATCAATATCACGAATTGAATAATTACGAAAAAAACGTAAAACGATGAGCATTTGATCTCGCTCATTTAAAAATTTCATTAATTTATTAATATCGATTTCCTTTTTCGACAAAGAGGGATCCATTGCGTTAAAATGCGATTGCTTGGAGGCAAATAACTTTCTATCTACTTCAGAAAAGTCATCTAAAAGGACTAATATATTTTTTTTGACTTGATTATGAGACTTTAAACTTCTTAGTTTATCGGTACAAAAATTATTGGTCACGGTCATTAACCAAGCTTCAGCCTCCCATTTACTTAAATTTTCATCATTTTCGTTGCGGATTTTTCCAAGGATATGGATACAAACATCCTGATAAACATCATCAAGATTGACTTTGCTGAAAAAAGTAGCCGCTATTTTTTTTCTAAGTTTCGTCTCATTACGACGAATGATTTCATTAAATAAAAAGTCTCTGTTCAAGAATAAATTAATTTAGGTTTACTTAAAATTTTACTTTGTTCATTTGCTAAAATTTGCTGGAAAAATCCATTTATATTATCTAGCTCGTGCCCCATCAACCATGTCTTTTTGAATTGCTTGCCATACCATAGCGCGGCATCATTCATTTCCCTTTCGATATCTTTGAAAGCTACCGAGGTATTTAAAAATAATATGCTTTCATCAGCCTTAAATGATTTTCTTTTGTAACAATTTATCAAGGGCATGCCAGAAAATCTTTTCTTAGCATGTTTTTTAATACTTTCCAAAAAACTTACAAATAACAATTCTAAGGTACACCCCACAATTAAGTGGTACTTAGTTTCCCTCTTTTCTAAAAATAAAGCATGATGAAATTGCAGTTCATCGATGTTGTAATTTAAATTGGGGTGCTCTTTATTTTTAATATAAACTATGCTTTTGCAAGCATTACTATTTTCTTGTTTTTCAAACAACACTATTTTATGGTCAAATCGAATTCGAATTTTCGGATCCAACTTCTCATACGTGTCAAAAGCAATATCTCCTACCCAAAGGATTACTTGTTTTGTTTTTTGTTTCGTTTGCACAGCCTTTATATTTTATCATACAAAAACTATTACGAATAAAAAGACGTTACATAACACATTCTAAATAAAAAGTTACAAAAATTTATTTTAAAATAGAAAAAATCTGATTATGTTTTGGAACAAAGAATAAAACCTTCGTGTTATCTTATGACCGAAACTTATAAAGTAAGGTTGTGTTGTTTAGCCCATTCTTCAATTAGGTCATCTTCTAATTCATTACAGGCACGATTCAATTCACCCAATTTTTGTACTATTTTATTATTATTTACCTCAATAGTTATCATTGTGATTTCAGTAGATTTTTTACTGTCGGTATTTTTGATTACATTCCTTAATGAAAAAATATAAGAACCACTATTCAAACAATCATACGTGTAACTAGAAACACAATGCTGTAACTCTCCACTCTCATCGTTTAGCTCGAAGTTTGTTTTTAATTGTTTGATTACATAACGACAATTATTCCTCTCAAGAAAGTAAGGTTTAATGTTAAAATTAGGTAAGCGTTTTAATCGCAAGCCTTTTTTCAGTTTTGCAAATTGAATAGCAAGATGCCAATGATCTGATTCATCAATTAAGTTGGATAGCTTTTTTGTTGTGAAATCGATTTTTCTTTCTAATTGATACACTTGGTAATGGATATAATCATATAGCTCATTAACTAGGATTGTATCAGCCTTCAAACCCTTTCGATATAACAAACCCATTGTTTTAATCCAAAAATCACTTTCCGAATAGTTTCTAATTTTTGTGGTAATTATTGTGGCATAAGCCATGTCTTGAACTTCTGAAAATAACGCGGTGCGAACCAGCGAATCAGTGACAGAGTTACTACAGATATGTTGCGACGTATTAAATTCATGCGCTACTTTTTTTGATAACTTGAAGGGGAGATTAGCTGAATAAATTAAATTTTTGCCTGATACAACATCATTAAACCATGCTTTTTCAATCATTGTCAGTTTTAGTTCAACATGAGCTTTAGCGAAATAAACTGAAATACCATATGCTTTAAACATTTTTTCCACTAAAAAAGAAGAAAACTCCCCTAACCTACTTTCAGACCAAGGCGATGAATTTAAAATCTCGAGGTATTCTTCATTGACTTGTTTGAAGTCAATTAATTCAAAAATTTTAGGGTTAATCCTATAAACTTCGAAAAGGATTTCGCTTGATTGTAAACTTTCACGCTGGATAGTACTTATTGGAATACGTCGATATAAATAGTCAAAAAATGAATAATAATTACTTTGGTGAAGGAACGAAGTTGGAGTTGATTGTATATATTGAAATAAAATCACTTCGTACAATTGATAAGGTGCATTCATTTCATTCAGAAAACTATATGTTTTC
>CAMCQW010000207.1 GCA_945877045.1 Chryseobacterium gleum | reverse complement strand
ATTGGAGCAACTGCTGCATACGGCGTATATCTTGCCGTGCGTGAAATGCAGGAAAGTGGTCATCCAAAAGAATTCTTACTACAAGCTTTTGATGAACTACGACAATCACGACCTACAGCCATTAATTTATTTTGGGCCTTAGATCGTATGCAAAAGGCATTGTCAATAGCGGATTATCCGCTTGAAACTGCTTGGAATCAAGCGCAATTAATCGTGGAAGAAGACATCGAGACATGTAGAATGATCGGTGTACACGGCTTGGAATTAATCGAGGAAATTTCTAAAAAGAAAAACGGGGCGCCTGTTAATATCTTGACGCACTGTAATGCTGGCATGTTGGGCTGTATCGAATGGGGAACAGTTACTTCTCCTATCTATCAAGCGAAGGAAAAAGGATTAAAGGTACATGTTTGGGTAGATGAAACAAGACCACGTAATCAAGGTTCTAATCTAACTGCTTATGAACTTACAAGGCATAGAATTGACCATACGCTTATTGTGGATAATACAGGAGGACACCTTATGCAACACGGAATGGTAGACATCGTAATTGTGGGGACGGATCGAACCACAAGGAATGGCGATGTGGCTAATAAAATAGGTACCTATCTGAAGGCCTTAGCCGCGAAGGACAATAATATTCCTTTTTATGTAGCATTGCCGTCAACGACCTTAGACATGACGATTAAAGATGGATTGAAAGAAATTCCGATCGAAGAAAGAGACCAGAACGAAGTGCGATATATTACCGGAAAAACGAGTACCGGTGCAATTGAACACGTTTTAATTTGTCCTGAAACTACAGCGGCAAGCAATTATGGTTTTGATGTAACACCCGCGAGATTAGTAACTGGATTAATAACCGAACGGGGAATTTGTCAGTCGAGTGAAAACGGAATTTTAAGTCTTTTTCCTGAATTTAAGCACTAAATCATTTCTTTTCCTTCTCAATCTCATTATCTTGAAACGCTGAAGGCAACATGTCCGGAACTAGTTTTAAGATCAATGGCAGTAATAAGGAACCTCCAGGGATCAAAAAAATGGCGATAGAAGGCATAGACTTTAGTATATCCTTGAATTGAGCTTTAACAATTTCCTTTTCTTTATTCGTTAATTCTGTGTGCGTTGATTTTTTTACGAGCGCCATTAATTCTTTACTTTCTCTTATTTCATCGAGAAATTTTTCCTTGTTTCTACCCAATATTTTTCGGTAACGTTTCGCAAGATTCGAATACACCATTTTTGTTTCTGAACTACTGATCAGTAAATCAATAGTAGGGGAATGTTGCATAATAAAAGCCTTGCACTGAGAAATTGACGACTCCCGCTCTGCCTCATTTAAATCCAGTAATGATCCTAGTTCTGCGTGGAATGCATGCTCATTAATATATTCCTTACGCGTAGTTTCCAACATAAATGAAGCGAAATCAAATACATAATAACTAAATAAATTATTATCTTTTTCAAAGTGACAATCACTCAATTTCTTCTTTTTATTACTGATTAATTCCGTAATAATAATTTCATTTTTTTCAGAAATGCCGGCGGAGGAAATAAAATAGTTGATCAATCGGAGATCTACTTTATCAATTTGGCCATCCACCTTGGCAGCAAAAACAATTGCTTGTAGTATTTGCAGTGCATACGCTTCCGAATGATTTTCAAATCCTTTTGATTTCCCCCTGAGGTAAGCACTAAACATGATTACATCTAGATAAACAAAGCTATTAGATAGGTAATTTAACCAAAAATTACTTTCCTTAAGACTACTTTTTATTTTGATGCGTTTTGAAAATAATCGCTCCAGTGCATTTTTTGGCTTGTCTGAATAAAATACCGATAACCATGGATAGATATTATTTACTTTGTCTGGGGTATAAAAACGGCATAAACAAGCAATGAATTCATTTTCGTCAAATGGTTTCTGTGCTTCTTGAATGTAAACAATGATTAATGCTTCGAATAATAACACCTTCAATTTCTCTTCTTGCGTTAAATCAAATTTCATCTCCTCCGAAAAAATAAGTCTAGTAGGAGACCCAAAAGTTAATCCGGTATGATTGGCAAAAAAGTGGAGAATTTCATCGTTTTTTTCATCGGATTCCCCCTTGAAATGCGTTGACTCAGCAATGACAATCTCACCACTATTAACGTAAGTAAAGTATTTTGCAATCCAGTTTTTAGCGCTTGGGGAAAACATTTTATAGTTATAATTTACCCGCTAAGGTAAGTGCTTTTTTCGCGGTATAAAAAACAGCTCCGTCAATTGAAAAAGCCTCAAAGAGTAAAACATACACGCCAATACTGGCTTTGAAATTATTATCTGTTATGCCATCCCAAGAAAAGGCACCACTTGTGCCTAGATATTCATTGCTGAATAAGCTTCTTACCACTCGGCCTCGATCATCAAATACGGTGGCTTTTCCTAACAAACCCTCTTTCATCATGTTGTAAGAAACCTGAAGAACGTCCTCAAAACCATCAAGGTCCGGTGAAAAAACATCGTTCGTTAAATTTATTTCCCCGTTAATTAAGGCAGGAAGATATTGGGAATTAATTCTTCCCGGTGTTCCGAAACCAACCGATTCAGCAGCTGAATGCCAGTTATACGGACTGGATGATGGCCCATTTGGATCAATCCGCTCCAATGAAACACCGTCTACATCATCTAATAATTTAAACTGCCATGAATTGTAGTACGAAACGGAATCAATTACTTGGTAATTGCTAATAAAGTATACCTGCCCAGAATCATTGTTGTAACTCGGTAATTCACTGTAAACAAAAGTTCCTGCTACGCTAAAGGGATAATTTTGCTTAACAAAAACAGAGTCTTTACCAACGACCGCATATTCGCCAGGTTTAAGGATGAAATCCTGTGGGATTATTTTATTATTTGCGATGGTGTCATTGTCAAAATTGGCCAATTCCATGTTTTTCAAATTAAACATTTTCTGCGAATTGTTATATAATTCTATCCAATCGTAGCCGCCATTTAAGGGATTTTGAAGAATCTCATTAATGATAATATCCCCTTTTTGTGGCACTTCGGTTAATACAAACTCTCCGGAAAGGTTGGCGGTGTTCATCCAGCAATCGGCAACGGGAGCAATCGTAATGTTATAAATCACGGAACTTTGTAAATTTTCAATAAACTGAAGGGTAAATTGATTAGGATAATCTCCATTAATGTACCTATTTTGGATGGTCAGTGGCGCAATCGTTTGAATAATGGCATTCGCAAGACTTGTTGAATCCATTCCCTCGTCGAAATGAACCTCAACATAATTCGGAGCTAAAGCAATTAGTTGTGTAATGTTTGGCGAATCCGTATCAGGTGTTATATTGTACACAGAATTAACGACTCCTGGTGTTCCTCCCATAATCCAAGTAGATGCCGTCCAATTATCACCATCTGAACATGGGTCTAGTGGGTTGATTAATTCCAAGGAATAACCGCCGTCTTTTTTTACATCATCTTGGTACCAATCATCTGTATAAACGAGATAATCAATGAATACACCATTATCGTCTTTCAAAATAATACTATCTCCAGCATTATTTAAGCTAGGAAAACTGGTAACACCAACAGGAACCATTGGAGAAAATAAGGGGATGCTTGAGGTAGCTGCTAAAACTAAATACTCTCCGGGCATCAGCCAGGCATTTGCAATCGTCCCTGTAGCGGATCCATCTGTGATGCGCCAATTTTGAATGTTGAATATTTTATTGCTTTTATTATAAATTTCTACATATTCCACTTCTGGCAAGCCAATAACAGGGGTAGGGTCTGCAAAAAATTCATTGATAATCACA
>CAMCQW010000206.1 GCA_945877045.1 Chryseobacterium gleum | reverse complement strand
CTCATGTATTAATGCCGGTATTATTGGACCGAATCCTCAAATTTCTAATTTACCGAACGAGCAAGCTGGAGTACCAATGAATATTGATTTTCGAAATATTTACGCATCGCTTCTGAAAGATTGGTTTGGGGTGCCTCCTCAGGAAGTACAGGCATTATTTGAACATCAAATAAATTATTATAGCATAATTTCAGGATGTAACGTTGGATTAGATGATATCGATAGTGGAAAAGCTACCGCACTATTGTACCCAAATCCTACGCCTTCCAATTTTACGATAAAATTCAATAATATTGTCGAAGGAATGGTTGCTGCTGATATTCTCGACTTGAATGGAAGAACCATAAAAAGGCTTTTTTCTACTCATTTAAATGCTGGAATTCATCATATTCCTTGTGAATCAGCAGATTTAGCGGAAGGGCATTATATAGTATGTATTCGAAAAGGTGATCAAGCAGAAAATTTAAGCTTGATAAAAATTACCTAATTATTTTAATAAATTTAAGGTCCCGGTGATTAATCTCCGGTCGTCTACTCCTTTGATTTTAAAATTAATTTTCCACGTGTAAATACCTTCTTGACAGTGATGGGATTCTCCATATGATCCATCCCAACCAACGTTCAGGTTGTTACTTACCCAAATAATTTCTCCCCAACGGTTATAAATGCTAAGTTCATAATAGTAAGGATCAAATCCACTAGTGAAAATTGGTTTCCATGTCTGATTAAATTCATCTTGATCAGGGGTGAAGGTGTTGGGAATATAATAGATGAGACCTTCCTCATAGGCAATTGGATTGGTCACTGAATCAGCGCAACCTGAATTTGAATAGGCGTAAAGTGTTACAGAATATCCTCCGAATGTATTATTGAAAATATGCGTTGGGTCACTTAGATTAGAATTGCTACCATCCCCAAAGTCCCAATAATAGGTGGATGCGCCTACTGTTCCATTCTGAAAATAAATCGATTCTGTTGGATTTCCAAACACCCCTGGCAGAAAACTGAATTCGGCAATTGGGTCAGGTTCAACACAAATATAGTCGGGCATTAGAGCGGTTGCTGAGCAACCATTCAAGTTAAATTGCAATTCAATATCATAGCACCCAGATGTAGTGAATTGTTCCGTGATGACAGGGGTATTACCCATTAAACTACCGTTTGATAACCAGGTATAGGTGGCACCTGGAATATCTGCTGTTGTAAATGTAACATTCAAAGGGCTACATCCAATTGTAGTGTCAGCCGTGAACGAAACAGCTCCGTTATTTGAAATAAGAACGACCATTGTGCTCGTGTCAGCACATTGATTAGGAGTAGGGGTGAATGAATAAGTAGTTGGTCCTAATAGAAGTGTATTAATTGTCGGTGTATTCCATGTGCCAGCGATAGAAGGAACATTAACGGATTGAATTGATAGAACCGGATATGGAATTTGACCTAAACAAAAAGGACCTTCCGGATTAAATTGAGGTTCAATTAAAGGATTTATTGTTAACTGACAAGAATCGGTATTTGTGCAGCCACCCAAGGAAGCAGTTACTGTATACATGACGCTTTGGGTTGCATTAGATGTGTTGTTTACTACTTGATTAATTACGCCGCCAGAACCATTGAAAGCGCCAGTAATAGCTGGATTATTCGAACAAGTCCAAGTATAAGTCAGTCCGCCTGCCGGATTGCCACTAATAGGAATGATGGCATTTGCACCACTGCAAATAGTGTCATATGGCTGGATAATTACTTGTATCGGTGGGTTGACAACAACATTTAGATATTCAATGGTTTGACATCCTTGGTTATCTAATCCATTAAGAATAGCGACATAATTGCCAGGGTTTGTATAGGTAACAACATGTGGTCCAGCGCCAACAGCTGATGTGGGAGTCCCTCCGCTTAAAAAATTCCATTGAAGTCCGCCAGCACAATTTACCGAGGTGGAACCGTTGTATGAAATATTCCCACCTGAACAAATAGTTAATGGATTGGCTACAATATTTGGATTTGGACCAGCAAACGTTGCACCATTTGGTAGATTGCTATTAAAGGTAATTGTAAATCCTGTATTCGCACTAAAGTTATTGACTAACATAGCATAGGAAGTTCCTGCCACCATATTAACGGATTGAACATAAGCATTATATCCTGCTTGACATCCTGGAAATTCATTTAGGTCGAATTCTGCTGTGCTTAAACCTGTTGAACCTGTTGCATTTAAGCAGGATGATGAACAACATCGAATAGGCGTTCTTCCAACGCAAGGGTCATTACCAGAAAGTTGATAAAATATAAAGTCAATGTCGTCATTCGAATTTATGGGAATAATGTCAAAGGTAAATGGCCCGCTTGTAGCACAAGTCCAATAAAACCAAGAAGAATTCCCTTCATCAACGCCGGGTACATCCAAACATGTTCCTGGTTCAGGTTCATCGTTGTTTATTCCACCTCCACTTAATGTGGCAACACTCACCGGGTTTTGGCTACAAAGAAAAGCTGCTCCGCCACAATCTGCACCAGGATTTGAAGTGGGGGTATAGTTATTTAAACACAATTCAAATGTTCCTTCATTTGCTTGAATAGATGACACTCTAATAAAATAAATGACTCCTGGCGTTAACGCTCCTTCGTACAATTGTGTCGTGCCAACACCAGCTGTTCCGTTTGAACAACCTAATTCATTTAACAAACCTCCACAAATACCGGAATAAATCGCTACTCTTGGTTGAAAAAGACTACCGCCATTTCCTGAACCATTTACAGAAATAAGTACATCAGTTCCAATTGCGGTGAATTGAAACCAAACATCTTCGGTTGCTGAAGCTGGCCAACAAGTAGGCGTTGAGTAGCCACTTGGAATGGATCCGATATTGGTGTAAAATCCGTTTCCAGAGCAAAAATTGATAACATTCGATATGGGGGTTGCTGTAGTGCAATCCTCTGCTTGAGCATAAATTTCTAGGCTGAGTAATATGAAAACGAAACCAAGTAACTTTTTAATCATCTATTTCCCTTCCTTTTAAGAACAAAATTCAGACGGAAATTAATCATTATGGTTGTGTAAACCAAATTATTAATCTTTTTTCAACTTATCTACTTCTATTTGTCGTTGCATTAGGTTGCCTTTGAAACCCTGTTGTTTAAATAATTGATAACGTGAAGGTTGTTCGTATGCTGGCCAAGAATTATTGGAAAGATTCACGTCGGCTGTCTCTAAAAATGGATCCAAACGAATGGAAGTAACCTCTTTATCAAATATAAATACCTTACTAATTTGCTTTTCACTAAGTCGCCATACTTCTGCAGGAATTCGAATAATTTTTTCTGTATTGTCTTTAAACGTGAATTCGAAAATTAGTGGTGTTACAAGTCCTCCGATATTATCAATCAATACTTCATAGAATTGTTTATTTGCATTTAATATTTCTAGTTCTTTTGGACTTAGTTTAGAAATGAATTCATTGTATTCTTTAATATCCATTGCATCAACGGCATATTTATTCCTTTTTGCGTAAAAATCATTGATGTCTTTGTCTCTTTCGTTGATTGTTTCAACGATAGTTGTTTTATTCAGATCATCACCGATAAATTGATCTTTGTTTAGATTTTTGTCAAGTAGAAATGCTTTTTCGATGGTGGGATTTTGCGTATTTAGTTGAAACCATTTCACCTCATTTATAGCAACATCTACGGGTTGAGTTTCATAAAACCAGCCGCGCCAGAACCAATCTAAATCAACCGCTGAGGCGTCTTCCATTGATCGGAAAAAATCAGCAGGGGACGGATGTTTAAATTTCCATCTTTCACAATACGTCTTGAAAGCAAAA
>CAMCQW010000205.1 GCA_945877045.1 Chryseobacterium gleum | reverse complement strand
TACTTTGATTGCATCCAATCAATTTGGTTGCTCGGACACTTCCGTTCAAATGGTAAATATTTGGCCACGTCCAGTTGCCGATTTTACACCATCAATAAATGATGGCTGCGAAGATTTATTTGTACAATTTGACAATACGTCCTCTCAAGATGCGAATGCCTATTTGTGGAATTTTGGTGATGGAACAACTGTTCAAGCATTTGAGCCAAATCATACGTATATTAATCCTGGTCAATACGATGTATCCTTAATTGTCATGAATGCATTTGGATGTTTCGATACTTTATTAGTCACTAATTCTATCTCCGTATACTCGGTTCCGTTCGCAGGATTTGCGGTGTCTCCAGCTTTAATAACAACGGAAGACCCAACTATTGGTTTAATTAATACAGCGAGTGGCTATCAATACGGCACTTATGATTTCGGAAATGGAATTTTACAGAGTATATACACCGAGCAATATTTTTATGGAGTAGTTGACTCAGGCCTATATGTTATTACTCAGATAGTTTATTCGTCTGCTGGATGTTCTGATACTGCGTATAATTATATTCAAATTAATTTGAGTCCGACACTTTATATTCCAAATGCCTTCACACCTGATGCGGATGGGGAGAATGATCTATGGTTTCCGCAAGGTTTAGGAATCAAATCTGCACAGATAAGTGTTTTCAACCGTTGGGGAGAGCAGGTTTTCTACACAACTGATTTCTATGAAGGCTGGGATGGAACTTATTTTGGTAAATTGTGTCCAGATGGTGTATATAGTTGGAAAATTGAAGCAAGAGATATAAACGCTGAGTTGATTATAAAATCAGGGCACGTTGTTTTGATGCGCTAAGAGCTGAAGCGTAAATTTGTCAAAAATCGTAATAAAAAAATGCTATCAGGCATTAAAATTTGAATAAGCAATAAACCAATCCCAGATTAAAAAGAAGTAAGATTAATCCAAGACTGAAAGCTAGAATCAGTTGCTTGGTAATAATTTGTTTCGAAGGAAGGATTGCTAGAAATCTATTAGTTGTTTGCTCTGTATCTTTTTTGGTTAAGAAAGTAAAGGATAACCAAATAATAGTAGTGAAGCTTGTTACAACAATCATCTGAACAGCGAAAGGATTTAGGTAGGTATAATGAAAACTTTGAGGGTACTGAAGTTTATAATATTCACAAATTAAGGTTGCGAAACAACTGCTCAACATAGCCGACAATTGGGACCATGCATTGATTCTCATCCAAAACCATCGCAGGATATATACAGGAGCAACACCAGCAGAAATCGAAAAAACAACAAGAATTAAAAATTGCAGACTTGAACTATTTTGAGCAATAATTACCGAAGTTAAGGTAAGGAGTATCATGGTAAAAAATGAAATAAACGCATAATGTTTCTCAGTCCTATTAGTAGAAAGATACGTTTTATAAAAATCAATCGTTAAAAAAGAACCTCCCCAATTCATGAGAGATTCTGAGGTTGATATAAACATCGTAAAAAATCCTAATAAGCAAATAGAAGATAATTCAGCTGGAACAACTTTAAAAATCATTTCTATAAAGCCAGCTTCTGAGGCGATCGATTTTTGTAAAGATATTGCCATCACAGCCATGCTTAAAATTATGAGAGAAAGTATAGTATATAGAATTACAGGAAGGATTGATGCTTTAATAACATTCCAAGTACCCTGTGTAGCAGTAAAACGTGCCATTTCTGGACCACCACCATCAAATAGCTGTGCACTCCACCATTGAATCCCAAGAAAAACAAAAAACAAACCCCATTCATGCTGTAAATTATTAGGGGGGAATAAAGCCGTTTTTGATAGATCACCATCTTGAAAATGAAGTACAGAAGAGGACCATCCACCTGAAGCATTGTACAAATAATAAAATGAAATACTTAAGCCAATAAAATATAGCAATGCATGAAATCCATCCAATTTAATTTTTAATTGAAAGCTATTTTTCAATGCAAAGAGCGCCAAAACACCTCCTATGAGCCAAACTGCATTTGTTTGCGAAAAATCATAATATGTTTCAAGCACTCTGCTAAAAGCTAAAATGTGGAAGCTTAATAGAAATGTGACAACTATTCCACCAACATAAATAGACCTGAATTGGTGTAAAATTCTAGCGGACTTTCCAGAAAATCGAAATAAAATAAATTGATTATCGGTAATAAAATCGAGTTTAGACCATAATGGCGCAAGTACAATGGGTACCACCAACGCTCCGAGAAAGCTAGGCCAAAAAATCCATAAACCCCAAATACCTTTTTCTTCAATTATTCCAGTTAAAACTTGGCCTTGTTCTACTGAGACATAATACATCAACAATGAAATTCCAGCAATAAACCACGAAACTTTTTTTGTTGTCTTAAAAATTCCTTTACCTATATTTTTCCGTTGAAAATAAGTAATGGTGATAATTATGAAGGCATATAAAAGGAAAACAAGCATGTTAAAAAATCCGGTTTTCAATAAAACGTATTAAAGATAGAAATTACCAATTGAATTTAAGTAAGAAATTATTGATGGCCAATATTTTAGCTAAGTTCAATGAACTTATAAAGGTGAGATTTTCAAAAATCGTGAAATAAATAGCAGAGAACAACATGTATTCTTTTTAACAATTACTAATCTAAGGAATTAGGGTTAAGAAAAAATGATACCCCCTCCTTTTTTCGTTTGATTATATTCAAGTAAGATATCTTTTATTTCGTCCACATCATTTTTCGAAAAGCAAAATACGGATGCTTTTCCGCCTACAACTTTAATATGAATATCTGCACCGATTAAATGTTCATCAATAGTGATACTTCGTATAAATTTAAATGCTAGTATTTGGCTGTCTCTACCTATCAAAAATCGATTGCGTTTTGAAACAGTTATTGTTTCTTCATCAGTATCAATAATTAATGACCAAGGATTAAACGTATGTGCTGCTTTACCATTAGCTACTAATGAACTAGCTGATGAGGATTTTTCTAAAATCATATATGTTTACTAATTTTTATTGGATTTACCTCAATAAATTCACATGGCCACTTAGCGTTTTGTTTTCCTTAGATTGTAATACTTGGAATTCAATTTTCCACGTGTAGGTGCCCACTGGACATTTTAAATAGCCATATTGACCTGTCCAGCCATACAACGGATCATGGGATACAAAGACTAGTTCTCCCCATCTATTGTATATGGATAGGGTGTAGGAATCTCGCTTGTAACCAGATTGAATTACTGGCATGAACTCATCATTTGCCCCGTCCATATTGGGTGTAAAGCTATTAGGCACATAGACTAATAAATCTTCTAAAAGCAATAAATTTAAATAGGTACTGTCATAACAGCCTGCTTCGTTAAAGGCATAAAGTACTACGGTGTAATTGGCGGCATTCTCAGGAAAAGTGTGTATTGGGTTGGTGGCAAGACTGGTGAATCCATCATCAAAGTTCCATAAATAGGTGTTGGCATTGGTAGATAAATTGGTGAATTCAAATTGTGATTCTGTGGTTAAATGAACTAAATCATCTGTTGTAAAGATGGCTGTTGGTAAATCATAAACGCAAACCATATTTTGTATAACTTGTGTGGATGAACATCCTATATTATCTGTAACTGTGAGGGTGACGTCATAACAATCTTCTACATTATATTGATGGTCAACAAATCCTGATTGGTTAGAAGTTTGTCCGTCTCCAAATGTCCATAATAGGGTAGTGTTGGGTGCATTGATCGTATCGGTAAATGTCGCATCAAAGACTACACAACCTATTGGGCTATTCACCGTGAATCCAACAGTTGGCATTGGATTTATAAGCACGGCATTAAAGGCAGAATCAATACAGCCAAATTGTGTGGTTGC
>CAMCQW010000204.1 GCA_945877045.1 Chryseobacterium gleum | reverse complement strand
TAGATAAAACCGATTTACAATCCAAATCCTCGATAGTCTTTGATACCACTTTCCGACATGATTTCCAGAAGGATACCACTGTTAGAGCCATTTAGTTTTGTTGTAAGTTCTTCCACATTGTCTATTGGTTCGTTATTAATTTTTGTTATTATGGAACCAACTGCTAATCCAATTGATTTCAATTTACCAGCTGTAATGGTTTTTACCTTTACACCATAAGTAATATTAAGTGATTTTTTCTCTTGTGCGCTTAGTTCTACAAACGTGGCTCCCAAAGCAGCGTTTTTATTAATTTCTTCCTTAGATGTAATTCCTGTCTCACCATCTTGATTTCTTAGTATTAATTCTTTTGTTATTTCGCTTCCATCCTTTTTTCGTAAAGTCAACATTACTTTATCTCCTGGCATGCGTTTCCCAATTTCCTCTTGTAATTCGGCACTTGAATTAACCTCCTTAGTGCCAATTTTTAAAATGATGTCGCCGTCCTTTAATCCAGCTTTGTCTGCACTACCATTTTCTGTCACCTTTGAAATGTAAACGCCTTTTAGGTTGGGAAGATTATCCTTTTCTTTTAATTCCTGCGTGATATCGCTTATTTGTACTCCTAAAAAACCGCGTTGTACAATACCGTAATCAATGATATCCCGCATGACTTTTTGAACCAAATTAATCGGAATCGCAAATGAATATCCGGTGTAACTACCTGTTTCAGAAGCAATAGCTGTATTAATTCCTATTAATTCACCTTTTGTATTTACTAAAGCACCACCGCTATTTCCTGGATTTACGGCAGCATCTGTTTGAATGAATGATTCAATAGGTACAATATTCTTGTCTCCACGATTTCCCAAAAGATTGATGTTTCGTGCTTTAGCTGAAACAATTCCCGCTGTAACAGTAGATGTTAAGTTAAACGGATTTCCTACTGCTAATACCCATTCGCCGATTTTTACATCATCGCTGTTGCCTAAAGAAATCGGTTGAAATGGTTTACTTCCTTCTATTTTTAGTACGGCAATATCTGTAGATGGATCTGAACCAACTAGTTTTGCAGTGTATTTGGAATGATCGTTTAAGGTTACTTCAATCTCACTTGCTTCCGCAATCACATGATTATTAGTAACAATATATCCTTCTGAAGAAATGATTACTCCTGAGCCAGCAGCTGCTCCGTATTGTTTGAATTCGCGACCTCCTGCACCAGGACCATAAAAGAATTCCTGAAACGGATCGCGTTGAAATGTGGTATGGACTACTTTGGTGGTGACGTGAACAACCGAATTAATGGTGCTTTCTGCTGCAGATACAAAATCTACGGGGCCAGTTGGACTTAATCCAGCATAGTTGGAGGGGTTTAAGCGATTGCCATCAATAACTTGCTCCGAAAGGGGGATATTTGACGAGGCAACGGTAAAATAAATAGCTAATGGTATGGTTCCTCCAAAAATACCAATTCCAAAAACTTTTAGTAATGTGATCGATTTCATCGTTTTAAATTTTAGAATACAAAATTATATAATTTTCTAATTTTAAAAAATATATTTTGTTAACATTACCGCGAATTTTTTTAACTCTTTCCTTCTGCTAAGTAGATAGAAACAAGGGTATTAAACTTAGTTAACGAGCCTAAACTCTTTGATTTTTTTAAAAATTAATACAACAACTTTTTCGTCAGCGAGAAATCGCTAATGTTTTCACACAACCAATCATTTTTCTATCTTTGTAATACAATGACACGCATCCATTTTTCTAAATACGAAGGAACAGGCAACGATTTTATTTTGATAGATAATTTAAACGGGACCTATAATTTCTTGACAGAAGTTCATGTAAAGAAATTATGTGATCGCAAATTCGGAATTGGTGCGGATGGCTTAATCTTGATTAATTCGGATGAATCTAGTGATTTTTACATGGATTTTTTTAATTCAGATGGTTCAAAAAGTTTTTGTGGTAATGGTTCTAGGTGTGCGGTGCAATACACAATGTTATTAGGTATTCACAATGGCGAGACTGAGTTTAGAGCGATTGATGCTTTCCATAAAGGAACAGTTTCGGGTGATAATATTTCTATTGAAATGAACGATGTAAGCACTATCACAGCGCATATGGATGATTATGTCTTGGATACAGGTTCTCCGCATTATGTTCTGTATAACGATGACTTATCGAGTGAAAATACCATTCGAAAAGGCAAAGAAATTCGCTTTAGTCCCTCATTTCTTCAGAATGGGATTAATGTTAACTTGCTGCAAGTACTTGCGCCTGATCAGATTAAAATTGCTACGTATGAACGTGGAGTAGAGGATGAAACGCAATCTTGTGGCACTGGAGCAACGGCATGTGCTCTTGTTCATGATTTTGTAAGTAATTCCACTTTTAATAAAATACAGGTGAACGTAAAAGGAGGGGTATTATCGGTAAGTTTTAAACGCGAATCAAAAGGGAACTATTCTCAGATTGTACTTTCTGGTCCCGCAAAATTCATTTTTAGTGGAACTATCGACTCTTGAATATTATTCTTTGCCATTACCTATTTGTCAACTCGATGAAATTTCACTTGATAAATCATTGCTTTGGGTAATACATGCAGATAAAACTCCCGTTCATTTGGGGCTTTCAAGCAATGGTTTCTATTTTAGCTTGAAAAAAAAAGGCAAAGATGAACACTTATCAACAGAGATATTATTGGAATTATTGACCCGTAAACAAATTCCAACACTTGTTTTTTTACTTTCGAATCATATTGAATTAAGTAGTCTGAGCGATTCTTTTTTACCATATCAACATACAAAAGCTGGCGAAGTATCCTGTACTAAACCTGTATTAAATTGTATAGGAGCGCCAAGTTCAATTCCTAAAGTGCATGAATTGATTGATTATTTATTTCAATCCAACGCGATTAAAACTATATTTGGCATGCATTTAACATCGGATTTTAAAGGTCTCCCTAACTATTCGGTAGATGCAATTGATGATTTTTTAACTGAATAAGCAATATGTTGAAATCAAAGGAGCTGTTTTTGAGAGCGGTTGAAAGCTCAGATGCCACCACACTTTTTCTATGGGAAAATGATGTGAATCATTGGCGAATTGCCAATACGGAAACTCCTTTTTCCATGCATGCGATTCATAATTTAATTGAACAATATGCTTCGATACGTACTTCTGGACAACTTCGTATGATCATTTGTCTTCAAGAAACTAATCAAGCAATTGGTGCCATTGATTTATACGATGTTAATTTCAAACATTGTTTTGCAACGGTTGGGATTTTAATCGCTAATAAAGAGCATCGCATGTTAGGGTATGCAAAGGAAGCAATGCAACTTTTAATTGATTATTCTGAAAATATATTGGATTTGGTAAATTTACAGTGTTTTATTCATGCTGATAATTTAGCAAGTATTGCTTTGTTTGAAGGATTAGGCTTCGAGAAAGTAGGGGTAAGAAAAAAATGGTATCGAATTAAAGATTGTAGAATGGATGAAATATGTTATCAATTATGCTTAAAAAAAGACGTTTAGTTATTGGGATTATCATTGCGGTAGTCCTTGGATTAGTTATCTTACTTCCGAAAGGTTTAGTATTTTTAGCTAGTATGAAATCTTCTATTAATTCAGAGACTGAGTTTTTCTATATTAAAGAACCACTGTCGCTTGCTGAACTTGCCAATCGATTGGAAAAAGAAGGGTTTATCAGTAATAAAACAGCATTTATTTCTGTCGGTGAATATAAAGGAATAGCACCTAATGAAATTGCCTTAGGAAAATACGAAATTCAGCCTTTCACGTCATTTCGAACGCTATTAAATGGCTTTAAGCTCAATTCAAATGGTAACGGAAATGGTGAAATAGAAGTAGAG
>CAMCQW010000203.1 GCA_945877045.1 Chryseobacterium gleum | reverse complement strand
CTTCAAAGTAAGAAGCAGAATATACAATAGCTCCCCTTTGCTTTCCTGCGGATAAACCCCAATTATACCCCGTAGAGGTGCTATCTAAAAAAAACTTGTTTGACAAAGCCGTTGAGCCAGCAACATAATAATTATTATCCTTGGTATTTAACATTGTTTTTAGGGAACTCACATTTGCATCATAAAAAGAACCCGCCCTTGTGACATTGGTATTGGTGAAATTAATGTAGCTATTATTTTTAAGATTTTGATCTAAAACAAAGACATTAAAATTACTTAAAGGCGAAACTAAGACCTCTCTTTCCGCTAAGGTCGATTGATTAATGGCAATGGCATATTGAGGCGCTGTAACTCCATTAAAAACACCAATTCCTAAACCAGATTTGGTACGGCCACTTAATTTAGTAGCATTGTATAATTGAGTGGCTGAAGGGACAGACGATAAGCGCTCATTGGAAAGCAAAAGATTATTAAGAACAGCACCTGGAGCCTGAATTCCAATGCGTCTACTATAAAACAAACCAGCTTTATTGAAAAGTTCAGTCCCCTCCGTGAAAAATTGCCTGTTTTCATTAAATTGAATTTCAAAAGGCGTTAAATTTAGCACCTGATTATCAAAGACAACCTGGCCAAAGTCAGGAATCAAGGTGACGTCTAAAGTGAAGGCGTCATTAATTCCGTATTTGATATCCAAGCCACCATTTATAGATTGAGAAGTGATCCCTGATTCATTGCTTATATATGCCGATACATATGGCATTAGAGCCAATCGCAAAGGAGGATTAATACCACTAACGCCCGTAACTTCACCACTTTCAAGTAAGTAATTTTCTAAGTCAGGATTAACAATCGACCAAGTTGAAAGCTCCCGTTTTCGACTAATTTGCCTGGAAAAATTAATTCCCCACTTCTGTATATCTTTCTCAGGAAAGCGAATCGCGGAATACGGGATCCGAATTTCTACCTGCCACGATTCATTTGAAATTTTAACCGCACTGTTCCAAATCAAATTTAATTGTTCATTGTATAAACCCTCTGTAATTTTTGTATCTAACTGCACCCCTTTACTCGTTACGCCAAAACAAAAACCATTTAGGTTATCGTTATAAGTATCAAGAAAAATGGCAAAAATATCCGCATTTGGGCTATTATCGTCTCTTGCAGAAAATACCTTAGAAATAGAATCTGGATGATCGTAACAAATCGCTGCAAAATAGATAGCATCTGAAGAATAAGCAATAGCTACTTTCGTATTTTGAAATGATTTTACGCCAGGATTTGGACTTATTTGTGTAAAACCCTCCACAAAGTTGGCTGTCAACCAAAATGACTCCTCTAAATTTCCATCCACTGTCATTTTATCATTCGTTCTATTGGCTTGAATTTCTTGAGCGTAAAGCATACAAGTAATAAAAGAAGGCAGTAATAGAAACCATTTCATGGCGCAAAAATACGCTAGATTTTATTATTAATTTAAACAATTAACTATTAATCGCCAATTTGAAGAAATTAATACTCGGAATTATTTATATCAAATCATACTTAAAGAGTAACCTAAACGCGCTAAATTGTTTTAGAAGACAGAAAACAAACTATTTATCGTAGCTTTCACCTCCAATTATTCATCTTTAAACCAAAACATTATGAGACAACTTTTCACCAGCCTTTTTAGTTTGATTATTATAAGCATGAATGCACAGAATAACATGGAAGTATATTTTGACTACAATAGTTCTGTATTAACGAACCAAGCAAAATTGGCTTTAAGCGCAATAGATCTCACAAAAACTGATGTGATTGGGCTCTATGGTTATACCGATACAATTGGAAGTGTGGCGTACAATACAACCTTAGCGGGTCAACGCGTTAAAGCCGTTTGCGGATACCTAAAAGTAAAAAATCCAATATCCAATGAAAAATCGAACATAGGAGAACTTTTTGATTATTCGCCGTTGGATAAAGACAACCGCAAAGTAGTTATTCAAACGAAGGATAAAATAGTGGAGGCCAAATCATTTGAGGACAACTTAAAAAACGCGAAGATTGGAGATGTAATTGTTATGAAATCCTTGAATTATGAACCTGGCCTTGCCATTTTATTACCCGAATCTGCGCCACTTTTAGATGAGTTATATAATCAAATGGCGCAGAATAAAAAGCTTGTAATTCAGATCCAAGGACATATTTGTTGCGCCGATAATGACTCCACTAATTTATCAAGAGCTCGCGCCAAACTTGTTTATGATTTTTTAATCCAAAAAGGAATTTCAAAAAGCAGGATGAGTTATAGAGGATTTGGCGTTACCAAACCATTTTATCCAATCCCTGAAAACAACGACGAAGAAAGAATTGCAAACAGGCGAGTAGAGATTAAAATAGTAAGCAATAAATAGACATTACATGACAAGGTAATAATTTCAAAAAAAAAGATTTAGTGAGAAATAATCTTAGCTAAACAAAAAAATCAAGCTAAATTTGCCTTGTGGAAACATTCGATACACTTCGCGAACAGTTGGAATTATTGGATTGGCCCAATGTTTATTTATTCAAGTTTATTATTCCAAATGATCAAAAGATAATCGCCCAAGTCTCGGCTTTTTTCGATGAAAATACAGAAATCAAATTTCAGCCATCTGGCAAGGGAAATTACACAAGTATCAGCGTAAAAACAGTCATGTTGAGCGTAGATGAAATCATAACTATTTATCAACAAGCGAGTGCCATAAAAGGCGTAATATCATTATAAATGCACCCATACCTCATCCTAAAAGATATTCTTTTTTATTCCTTCATCATCCTTTTCATTATTATTCTTTACCGTTTGCTAATAAAACGTTTAAGTCGAGGACGATACGTACAAGAGCATTTTTGTGTGCTATATCCCTTAGATATCAACCCATCATCTGGCGAAATTCCTTTTTATTTTACGACAGAATTAGTTAAGACTATTCGCTTAACCATAGAAACTGATACGGAAACAATTAAAGAATTGGCTAACCAAGAATTTGGAATTGGCGGCCACATCATTCGATTTGATAGTACAACTTTACCTAATGGCTTGTACTTTTACTGTTTAAAGACCGATATACAAGAAACAAAAAAGAAATTTAGAATAACGAATGTTTAACCCTCCTTATTCTTTTTAGGTTTTTTCATCTTTATTTTTGTTCTCCCTTTATCGATACTATACCTTTTTTTACTAAAGTCACTTTTCTTCGAACCGAGGGTCTCAAAGCGAAAAACAAGTCCTGCGCTGTGTTGCATATAATTAGAATAGCCCATAAAAGGAGAAGTTAAACCAAATTTTCCACCAGTTTGCAATTGCAAACCTACCGACTTAGAAAACCAGAAATTACACCCTAACATTATATTAAGAGTCGGGGTTATTGGGGCAACTAAAGAATCATCGCGATTTCGGATACTCAATCCTAATCCAGCTGAAACATAAGGATCAATCGTTCCTGACTTTAACAATTTATAGAATGAATATTTAATATTCGCATCTGTAGCTAAAAAAATACCTGTTTTCCCTAATTGCAAATTCAGCAATTTATTGGCATTATATTGATTAAAGGCCATTGCAAGTTCACAGCTCCATCCATTGTAGATATATCTATCAACAAAAACCCTTGAAGGGTAAAAATTATAATGCCAATCTGCTGGCGAATAAAATGCCCCCGCATTGCCATCATCATCCAATGCATTCCACCCAAAGCCAAGCATCCATTTGTAGCTATTATCCTCCGTTAATTTTTTAATTGGCTGCGCCATAAATTGTAAGGACGTTGTCAGAAATAATACAAGACATAATCCTTTTAAGCTGTTGATTTTTTTCATAAGTACAAACTTAAGTAAAATATTTACTCAAAAACA
>CAMCQW010000202.1 GCA_945877045.1 Chryseobacterium gleum | reverse complement strand
TTGGCCATTACACAAGTAGATAATGGACCTATTGGAACACTAGGCAGTACAGCAACAGCGATTCCAAATTCAGCCATTAACATTTCTTACGATCCATCTACAACCGTGTGGACAGTATGTTTTCATATATATGGCTTGTTTAAGTGCTGAATGTTGGTTTTAGCTTTATTGGAAAGTTCCTTTAATTCATTACAGACATTTAGTAAGTTGGCAGTTGGAAATCTTTCCTGTACTCGCAAGTGCAGCAGATCTATTGCAGCAGTAACTTTATCTATATTTAGATTTTTGAACATGGCGTTTTTTATTTAACAAATAAAGACAAAATTTAACTATTTCTCAATAAGTATGACTCAATCAATTGATTAACTTCCGCAGGTTTTTCATACATGCATAAGTGACCAGCGTTTTGAATTGTAACAAATTCATCAGATTTCAAATAGTTATAATGGTAATCCCCATGTTTTTTTAAACTGGCTATTTTGTTATCACCCCCCCAGATCAATAAGTGTCTTTGCACGATTTGATTTTTCATGTATTCGTCAATGTTGAAAGTGTGCACGGAGAAAACTAGGTTAACCCTCGAAGATGTTTGAGATGAGAGCTTGAATTTTTCAATGTATTTTTTGCTTAGGTCGTTATCTGAATTGAAATTGCGTCCAAACAAGATTTTTGGAAACTTTCGTTTAACCGGTGTTTTTGTGAAGGCAAAAATAAAGAGAGACCGAACTATAGTTTTGAGAAAAGGCTGGTTGTTTAATGCTGGAATTAGTGTCCTTAAAATCCGAATAGGATAAATCAATGTGCCAGGACAAATATTGAAAATGATTAAGTCTTTTACCTTAGCAGGATGTATTTTGGAGTAGTTAAGCGCTGCCGAACCACCAATGCAATTCCCAACAAGGGTAACCTTATCAAGACTTTTTTGTTCAATAAAATGAGCTAAAACATCAGTCAATAAACTAAGCGAAATAAGCCCGTTTGGAGCTTCCGACTCACCGAATCCTGGCCAATCCAATCCATAAACTGTATTTGTTTTTGAGAAATAGTTGAGTTGATGTTCCCAACTGTTCCAAAATCCACCTCCATTATGAAGGAAAATCATAGGTGGTCCAACCCCTTTTTCCACGTAATTGATGGATAAATTACACAAGGTTATTTTAGCAGCTTTCAACATCTATTCATTACAATATTGGTCCATAAACTTTAATTTAACTAAAATCGGGGCGAGTTCTTCTTTCGATAATCGTTGATAGGAGTTTGTGTTTTTGTGCATCTTACCACTAGCTTTTACAGGAAATACTAGATCGACTAACGGAATGGATAGAAATTCTGAAATACGAATTATTTCTTCTTTGTTTTGTGCTATCAATTTCTTAAAATCGATTTTGATGTGCTGATTTGGAAATTTTGCTACTAAACTTTCATGTGCCATGGCATACCATGCGATAAGTTGTTCGATGGTCTGTGATTCTACTGATTCGTTTGTTTTTATAGATGTAAATGCTGCATAAATACTTCGATTTAACGCTAACGTTGATGGAAGTGTCTCCGCTAAATCACGGTTAATATTAATTATTCTAGCATCGGGAAAAATACCATACAAACTATCTATTTTATTCATCATTAGCGGATTTTTAGATAAGAATTGACGATCGCTTTTCCTATTAAAAACAAAATTATGTCGCTTTATATAGTTGCTGTATGTCTTCATGATTCGATTCTTGGTTGTTGGATTCATACTTCTATCAAATTGATAGAAGTTCTCAAAAAAATTGGAATCACTGTAAAAAAAAGTCATATACAATGTTGATAAATTCCATATTAAAAACCCCTCGTCTTCTTCGGGTAATTCCAGTCCGATTACATGAATTTTTTTAAATTTTCCGAAGAGTAAATTTTCACAAAAGCGAATAATCTCTCTAAGTGGATAACGCAAAAGTCCATCGATTTTAAATATAAAAAGCACAATAAACTTTTGTATGACAGACGGGGCAAAAATAATTTCCCAAAGCTTTACGGAAGTGTATCTATTTTTAATCTGAGCCATAGAGTGGAATAGGAAGGTGGTTGCACTTCTTGGAGCCGAAATGATGTAAACTGGATCTTTAATTTTCTGACGAATAAAATGCGGAAAGAAAATATAATCGAGCAATAGGAAAAAGTGATTAATGATAAGAAGGGAAATAAAAATCGGTAAAATGAAAAGACAAAATACTATTCGCTTCATATTAAACCACCGCATGTTATTTCTTTTCAGCGAAAAAACACCAAATACTAATTGAAAATAAAACTTGATGTTCAATTCATTGATTTTTTTAACTCAGAAAAAGAAATTAATTTTTTTGCTTTTTCATCCCATAAAACACAATTCAGGTGATGAAACAATTCTTTTAAATAAATACTATCAACCTCCAGATAAGGACTGACCTTATCGGTTGCATATTTTAATTCGTATGAAGGGATCTTTGAATTCAAATGATGGATATGATGACAACCGACATTTCCAGTCAGCCACCCCATAAATCTACCTGTTTTTACATGCGAGGATCCGTGAATTGAAGCCGAATAAATATCCCAATCGTTTTCATTCTCCCATGATGTTGTTTCGTATTGATGTTGCAAATAGAACATGATTGAAGCCATAAAATTGAATAGGTATACGGGTAAAAGGTAAATTATCATAAAAGCAAGAAATTGACCATTTACAAGAATGAAATATAAAATTATAGCGTAAATAATATCGTGTATAATTACTGAAATCAAAATTTTATTGCCCAGCTGAGGGATAGGAATACGCGGGATAATCATCCAAAGTAAGGGCGTAATAAATAAGCGCATAATCTTGGATCGGAAAATACGATATACGAGTCTTTTTACGAAGTGGGCGTTTACATATTCCTCTACAGTCATGGTCCATAATTCTGGATTACTGCCTCTCCTATCAAGGTTACCAACGTTTCCATGATGTAAATTGTGAATATGATTCCAAATACTGCTGGGGACCATTGTAAAAAATCCAAGAATAAGCCCTGCCAATTTATTGTATTTCCGTTTGGTAAAAAAACTATTGTGCCCGCAGTCATGTTCGATAACAAAAAATCGACACAAAAGAATCCCACTTGGAATAGCTAACGCTATCGTATACCAATGCAAAAGTGGGTAAAGCAATGAATTCATACTAATGATAGCAATGAAGGATAAAAGAGTAAATACATAAATAGTCAATGATTTACTGTCTTTCGTTACTTCGTGCTCATGAAGAATACCATTAATCAGCTCTTTGTTTTCCATACTATTAATATTTAATAAGAATTGCACCTATCGAAAATCCTGCAGACGTTCCGCTTAGAAAACAAATATCGCCTCTTTTTATTTCACCTTTTTCTACCGCGTCCATAAAAGTGAGAGGAATGGATGCTGAAATACAATTTCCATACTTTGCAAGTGTTTCCTTCACTTGACCAGGCCTCAATGTATATTGACTAGTAAAAACACTCATGCCTAATTTTGATGCTTGATGGGGAATAATTGCATCTGTGGATTCTAAATTATACGGAATATCATCAAAAAACCAATCCATAAACTCAGGCACTTTTTTTCTTGCAAGTCGTAACAATTGTCTACCATTCATTTTGAATGAATACAAGTCAACATCATACGGATTATTTTTGAAGTGGTTTCGTAATCCTCCCCCTTCGATAATAGTGTGATAAACTCCTTCAGAATAAGTTCGTTGCCCTCCTTTGATAAAAGTAGATGCTGAATTTTCGTCGTAACTAACAATCATTGCAGCTGCCCCATCTCCGAACAAGGTGAGTGTTTCCCAATTCGATGGATTAATGCCGATAGAAGAAACTTCTGAGCTTACAATCAATATATTTTTGTAGGATACTCCATCTAAAATTTTCGCAGCA
>CAMCQW010000201.1 GCA_945877045.1 Chryseobacterium gleum | reverse complement strand
ATAAACACTTCCATATTGATGACACTTCATAGAATCAAGCGGTACACTTAATAAAATCATTTCTCCTTCCACCATTGGACGCACACCAAAAGCACCTGCAGCAGGATCCTCGATCATGAAGGGATTTGATCCAACGATAAAACTAAAGCCAAGGGGTCCGTATATTTGATTTAATGATGCAGCCTTTTCAGCGTCTAAATTCAATCCGTTGTATGGTATGGTAGTAAAGTAAGGTATTTGAGTAATGTCGGGTATTGTCCCGACCACCGCTTTTACATTTTGGCTATACAGCTGCCCACACAATTGGGTTAAGGATTCTTCGAAGCCAAGGCCAGGAGAACCAACAAGTGGAGACATCAGATTTTGTGTTGCGCCACTTCTTGCATACGGCAACACATCCTCGATTCCCAAATAAATGCTACAAAATGTAGGATACCCACCATCAAAAATATTCTCTTGAACGGATAAATAGTTACCTGAACCAGGGAGGTTAAATTGATCCTTTGACATTCTTGCGAAAAATGCATTGTGTTGTGGAAGATTAATGTTGCCAAAAGCCGTTGAAACCATATCAATCATTCGTAAGCCTGGCACCCCGAAATTGGTAAATTTATTTTGGGGAGAATATGCCGAAGTCGTCAAGGAAGCTACTTCTCCTTGTTGTGCAAATCGAACAGGAGAAAGTCCAATTCCTCCAAGGCAATCTGTTTTGTATCCTAAAATTAGCTTGGACAAGAAACTGGAATTGGTCCCAATATTCGCGCTTCCCATTAATGGCATATATATTTCACCCGCGCCAACTAATTGCAATTGTGTTTGTAGAATTGCGCCTAATGAATTTTGTTGTCCATACTGATACAAGGCATCATCCATATACCCGGCAGTATTTCCATCACCGATAGCAATGAATTGCTGAAGATTAATTTCTCCTGGAGTGTTCGGTAATAATTTTTCCTTTGGTTTACATGAACTCAAGGTGATACCAAAAAGGTAAATTAAAAATAATTGCTTATAAAATGAGTTGCTTTTTACCATTTGTATGATATTGAAAGTCCTGGTGCCAAAGCAATCGTCGTATATGTTCCACTCATATTCGTTTCGATATTCGTGTCCGAACGTTTGATTTTAGTATAATAAACGGAGGCATCTACGCGTATTTTTTGTGATAATTCATAGCCAAGACCAAATGTTCCATAAATCCGAATTCCGTCTGGGGTTTCGGGGCTTACATAACCTGATTCAACAGGTGAAAATCCATACCCGCCTCCCAATCTAAGTGATAAACTCTTTATTGGCTTCACCTCCATACCTAAGCGGAAAGCAAGTATGTTTTTATACATTCTTGGGGATTTTGTGTCCGATAAAGAAGTTGTATTCGTTGCATAATCAAATGCTAATGTGTCGTATACTTTCCACCCCACCCTGTTTATGTCTAATACAACCGTGAAAGCACTACAAGGATGATACGAAAACCCCAAGGTCGTCACAGAGGGAAGTGGCAATCGACCGGTAAAAGATGTAGCAGGAAATTTATCTTCAAGAGACGATGGAACAGTAAACGTTGCATCTCCATTGCGAAGATTCATTACCACTTTGGAACGATACGTAAGGCCAATAGACAGCTGTTTACTTGGCGTAAAATGAATTCCTATATTATAGCCAAAACCAATTGCTTTTCCTGCTAATTCGGCGTGTCCATAAACACCATTCGTGTCTTGAACAGGTATGTCTTTTTGAAGATTTACATTCCCTGTGCTTATCACAAAACCACCACCAATTCCAAATTGGTCTGCGATCCGATAGGCAAACGTAGGTTGTATGAAAATCGCTTTTAATTCTAATCGGGTTAAGGCAAAACGACCGATCCAGTTGTCTTCATATTGAACAGTGCTGCCGAATGGGGTATTTACAGAAAGTCCCATCTTTAATTTTCCAGCAGGTTTTAATTGAAACATGGCATAAAAAGAAAATGGAGTGCCCACAGGAGAGGTCGATCGATAAGAGGTGTTTGTAGCAGAGTCTACGAATAATACATTTCCGAATACCGGAGTTACGCCACCTACAATACTATTTTGATTTAAAAAAACAGATGAACCTGGATTAAAAAAAAGCGAGGAGCCATCAAAAGGAGCCGCTACACCTGCCAAGCCCATTCCTTGCTGACGCTGTCCTTGAAAGTTCACTTGAAAACCCTGGGAAAAACCGAAATTATCGCAAACGAAGTGTAATAAAAATAAGGCTCCTAGGTAAATTCTTTTCATTTATACTAAATTGCGTATATCCAAATATAATAATAAATTATTAAATAAGGGGAAACCTTCGAAATCAACCTTGTTTTATTCGGTATTACCTTTAAACTCATCAAGGTCACGCCGATCCTTTTTGGATGGTTTTCCATCACCATTTATTCTATATGATTTTTGAGAAAGCAAGTACTGTTCAAATTTGTCTATTTCCTCTTGCGGGGTTGTGTTTTCAATAAAATCGTGTGCGAGCTTCGCGCCAATACGTTTATCTGTAAGTTCAATGATTTTGTATGAAAACACGGCACTATTTCGGTGAATTGTTATGATGTCATTAACTTGGGGTTGATAAGATGGTTTAACATCCTTAAAATTTATTTTTATCTTTCCCTTAGAAATAGCTTCATGTGCAAGACTTCTTGTCTTGGCAATACGAATAGCCCAAATAAATTTATCCAGTCGTAATTTCATGTTGTAATTTCTTTGTCAATGAATTGAAAACCAACTCATAGGAATGGGATATGAGTACTAACAAATCTGCTTTTTGAATGTCTCTATTCAACTGAATTGTATTCCAATGTTTTTTATTCATGTGATACCCTGGCAATACGGCCTGATAATTCTCCCTTAATTCAATGGCTTTTTCTGGATCACATTTTAAATTAATGCTCTCGCAAGTAACCGTGTCAATTAAAGCGAATATTTTATTGCCTATTGTAAAGACTAGGGTAACATCATCAAATGGAAATCGTTCTTCAGTTCCTCTTAACGAAAGACAATAATTACGGATTTCATCAAGGAACATGTCCTAGATTTTAGTGAATCGCTGGGGCGTTATCGTAATGGCCTAGATTATAAAGCATTTTAGAATGCTCTAATAAGGCACGTCCAAAAGTGTTGTATGAATAATATGGCAAATTAAATTCCTCCGCTGTTTGCTTCACTATATTCGCTAATTTACGATAGTGAACGTGACAAATGTTAGGGAATAAATGGTGCTCAACTTGGTAGTTGAGGCCTCCAACATACCATGAGAACAAACGTGCTTTTGGAGCAAAGTTGGCTGTATTATACAACTGACTCACCGCCCAATCTGCGTCGATGTTTCCTGAATCATCAGGAACAGGATAATTAGATGTTGGAACCACGTGGGCTGGTTGAAAAATTGCGCCAAGAGTAAGCCCTGATATAAACAACATGATCGTAATCCCTATTATACTAATATACCAAGGGGCATCACAAAGCCATATTGGAAGGACAATGAAAATAAAAGCAAAAATAATTTTGCCCACTATAATAGTAATCCAATGATTCCTATACGAGATACTTTGCGATTCAACTAATCCCATTTTATTGAATTGCATAGCCTGCTTATAATCTTTTGAAATAAACCAAAACATAGTCATTAAGCCATAAAAAAACCAAGCATAAATATGCTGAAACCTATGTAATCCATTTCGTTTTTTATTCGGAGAAAACCTTAATAATGCTTCTGGGGGTGCAATATCTTCATCTAAACCGGTAATATTGGTGTAGGTGTGGTGTAATACGTTGTGCTGAATTTTCCAATTCACGTCATTGCCACCTAAAATCATAATTACAGATCCGATAATCTTATTTACTTTTTCATTTTTTGAGTAGGCACCATGATTCGCATCGTGCATTACAGAAAGCCCTACTCCTGCCATACCAAAGCCCAT
>CAMCQW010000200.1 GCA_945877045.1 Chryseobacterium gleum | reverse complement strand
CCCTTCGTTTTCATTGATAAACGTGATGTCATCTTGTTTCCCAGGATAGCGTTCGGTATTCAGTTTTTTCCAACCCTTTTCAGGAAGTTTAACCTCGTCCTTTTTAGATAGAATTTCATTGCTCCATTTTACTGCTGACAGACCAACATCTTGATTGTACTCATCAAACAATTGCTGAATTTTTCCATTAGAAAATTTATCATACGCCTCTTGCATACTTCCTGATTTTGCGAAATAATGATCCGTTGAAGGATAAGTCATCAAAGTAGCATTCCCCGGATTGAAATAATTGACCGTATTCACAATTTGCTGATGGTCAGCTCTTGAAAAAGCTTGAAAATCGGACTCACCGAATTGAACCAACACTTTTGCCTTGGTTTTTTTCCAGTTTTCGAGGTGTGGATAATCTTGAATTTGTCTCCAATATTCAGCATTTCTGGAGTAGATTTTACCATTTCCGTTGTACTCCCAACTCGTTCGCAACACACTATCAGCTTTGGGATCTTTGGCAATGTCTTCTAATCGCTCTTTTTTAACAAAGTATCGGTAATTCAAATCGTATTGTTCAATTACAGATTGCTCAACTTCGATGGGATTCATACCAGCCAACGCATTTTGAACTCGGTACATTTCAATTTGGTATTCGAACCAGGATTTTGCCGTTGTTCCATACACCACAAGCCCGGCCACCTGATGTTTAGCACTAATAGCTGGTGCAATAATTCCACCCATGGAATGTCCAACGATGATGATTTGGTTGGTATCAACATAGGGTAGGGACTTCAATTTTTTCAACCCGACTTCAAAATTTTCAATTTCATCCAATAAATCGCACGACTCACAAGGTGGCGTATTTTTGCTATCTCCCAAGCCACTTTTTTCAATGCGAAAGGTTACGTAACCGGCATCAACATAAGCATCCACTATGCGTTTGTAGGGATGGTCGTTGGTCAATTCATCAATGCTACTACAGGTATATCCAGGAATGAAGAGCATCGCTGGCATTTTATTCTCCTTGATTGGTTTGTTGATGATGACCCGAAGCTGTCCGCCTTTATAATTCGCTTCATCGTAAATGACAGTAGCATTATCATCTGTTTCGTACGGACGAGCAACGACTTTTGCTTTGAGTGTGAGATTCTTTTTTCCACGAAGTACTGAAAGTTGAATTTCTTTGCCCGGTTCGTAGCTCAAGAATTGTGTAATAAATTCATCAGCAGAAGTAAAGGTTTTTTCACCAATCTTAGTGATAATATCCTTTTCTTGAAGCTTCAGTTCAACACTTGTTCCGCGAACAACTTGTACGACTTTACAGCCGGAATTCCCATTTTCAGAAACATATTCGATACGAGCACCAAGAAGTGGTTTGCGCTGAAGTTGGGAATACCCATTAACACTAATAAAGAATAGAAAACAAAGAGAAATTAATCGAATCATGACTTTTTTTGAGACAAAAAAAAACTTTTTCAGGAACTTCCTCTTGTCAAAAATTGCTTATTTAATAAATTGACTTGGTGATTGCCCAAACGCTTGTTTGAATGCTTTAGAGAAAGAAGCTAAATCGGCATAGCCATATGCAAAAGCAGTATCAAGAATAGAAACACCTTTTAGTATTTCGAGTTTCGCATTCTCTAATCTTCTCCGGATTTGATATTGATAAGGGGAAATTCCAAAAACGTTCTTAAAAAGGCGAATGAAATGATATTTTGATATACCAGCCGCTGAACTTATTTCTTCCAACGACAAGTTTTTCATTGCTTGCAGATCAAGCAGTTCCTTTGCTTTAAGTAATAAACGAAAAACCTCTTTATTGGTATTTACTTTTTTAAAATCCATTTTATTCAAATGATTGAAAATAAAGCGCTGGTCATTGATTATGGATTCTGCTAATGAGTAGAACAGTTCTTCCTGTAAAAACTGCATATCGTGATTTCTTGTTTTGATCGATTCATTAATTTCAACCAATGAATAACCCAAGGTGGTGTTTTTGATATTGTAGCGATTCACAAAAAACTGATCGGAGAGCAAAAATTCCGTGAGGTCTAAACCGTTCAAATCATAATAGTCGGCAACTTCAGAAATGATTTCAGAAGAAACATCAATGCAAAGGCCTTGAACTGGTTTCTCGTGATCTATTTTAACAATTGAAGATGTGAAATCGTTTCCAATTAGGTATTCACCCTCTTTAACCGTAAATTTTTTATCATTGGAGAAATAGGTTTCTTCACCTGATGCGACATATTTGATACCCAAACCAGTGAAAGATGTTTCGGCTTCTAGTTTGTTGAACTCTGAAAACCGAATGGCGTTTTTACTTTCGTCTTGATAAATTGTCTGATTCATATGTGTTTTGACGAGGTTGTGGCTAACGTTCCGCGCACAGGCGCATACCCTGTTCGGGTTGCGCTTGTGCGCTGTTAGCGGTTCGTTGTTTTAATTATTTTTTCTGTATAAATTGTACCATCTTTCAATAATATTCTAATAAAATACAAACCATTTTGTAGGTTTTGCAGGTTAATGTTTTTTTCAAATGTTGTTAATAATAGTTGATTTAAATTATTATATAAAAATATCTCTTTTATGTTTCCCTTTGTTTCTATATTAAGAATTTCATTTGCTGGGTTCGGATAAATAGTTATATGATTGTCATTTCTCAATTCATTTAAACTCAAAACAATTGTATTATTTGTTATTACACCTAAATTTTTTACACCTGTATTGTCACCATACCAGATAATATCATTATCTGAGTCGTTGTCAATATCGTCAGTATAGACATTCAGATATAAAAAAGTAGAATCAATCATTATTGGTGTAGTTAAATTGCCAATTCCATTATTCTGTTTCCAAAATATTTGATGACTCACAATTGGAATATATAAAGCATCAGTAAATAAGTCATTATTTAGCCGAGTATTTACAAATGATGGATTTTGAAGATTGCCACAATAATAGCTCGTTGCTTCATAAAATGTAAAATTTCCTAACCCATCATTCTTAAATGTAGTAATATATTCAGCAGAATTAATGATTGATAGAATATCTATATCATTATCGTTATCTATGTCAATAGATGTTATAAACCCGTTAAGACTAGGGTCGATGGCATTTGTTAAAGTAAAGGTAGTGTCGGTATTGTTTATATATAATTCAAGTCCGTGGCCAGAATGAACAGCGAAATCTTTAAAATTATCATTATTAAAATCGTTTACAGTAAGGCTATAAAATTCATTGGAATTAATGGTGTCCGAAATTATTAATCTACTTGAAAAATTGCCCAGTCCGAGATTTTTATACATTGTAATTTCCATATCTGTATTAGTTATAATGTCTAAATCGCCATCATTTTCCACATCAACAAAAAAGGACTTGAAGGCAGCAACTTGAATGGAGTCATCGATAATTATCTGATTCCAACTTGTGCCTCCCGATACATTGAAATACAATACTACGCTGCTATTATTTCCTTGATTATTCGTTGCCAAAACGTCCATGAATCCATCGCCATTTGCATCAGCTACATCCAGATGAAATGGTTTAGGCAAAGTATTTGTGATACTTTGTTCTGACGAGAAATTCCCAATGTTATTCTCATACCAGTTTATTTGATTTTGATAATGACTAGTTATTATATCCTTTTTTCCATCATTGTTTAAATCTGCTGTAATAATATTTATTATTGTGGTAGAAATTGTCGAATCAATAACTACTGGACTTCCAAATTGTGCATTTGTTGTCAATGAAATTAGGAAAATGCCAATTATAAGTATTGTTTTTCTCATGGTTATTTTTTTTATTTCTATACTGTTCATTTTGATTTCAGGGGTCAGTGTTTACAATGACCGCTAACGGTTTTAGTGTAGGCGATGTTGCCCTGTGTTGCGCCTGCGGCAAGGCAATATTGCTTACACGCTGTTATGTGCTGCCCTTCTTCTCATTGTTTCACTAGTTTAATTGTTCTATTGTCAATTCTAAGCAAAT
>CAMCQW010000199.1 GCA_945877045.1 Chryseobacterium gleum | reverse complement strand
ACCAGAATGAACTTGCTAGCATTCAAATAAATGGAGATTTAAAAACACTTTCAATATATCCTTGGTCTAATTGCCGTGAATGGAAACAATTTTGCAACGCTGTTAAAAAAGATAAACGCGCTATCGATTCCGTTTCAAAATTAACAGGTGTAGAATCACGCTTCATTGTGATGTGCTTAGTTGGAGAACAAGTACGCATGTTTAACTCAGGACGTGAAGCATTCAAAAAGTACGTGACGCCATTTAATCATTTAATACTCCCTACCAATAGAGGGTACGGAGTAACTGGAATATTAGAACATACTGCGCTAAAAATAGAACAGAATTTATTTGACAAGAAAAGCAATTTTTATGCAGGAGATTATTTTCAAAACGTCGTTAATCTTAGAGATTCCTTTCCAGAATTAGTAAATGATACAATTGCCTCCCATAAACACTTAACGATACAACGCCTTATTAAAGGAGGTGATCATTACTACTCCTATCTTTACACGGCATTTTTCTTGCGACAATTTCAAGCACATTGGGTGAAAGAAGGGTTTAGTCTTGAGAATCGTCCAGAAATATTAGGCACTCTTTTTAATTTAGGTTATCAAAAAAGCAAACCCAAAAAGAATCCAGAAGTTGGCGGGTCTACTTTCAATGTTGGAGGTATTGATTATACCTTTGGTGGCATTTGTTATGAATTTTATTACAGTGGTGAATTACAAGACTACTTCCCATTAACCGGGGTAGGATTTGTCCCAGTATCGGAATTAGCATTAAAAAACAAGGAGTTTTTGGCACTAATAAAAGCGAAGATTCTTAAAGATGACGCAGAGGAAAAGAAGCAGAAGAAAAAAGAGGAAGAATTAAAAGCAAGAGACGTGTTAAATGAAGAGCAAAACTTGTAGCTCTACCTTTCAAGGCAACTAGCCTAAGAAGCAACGAACGGCTATCATATTAATATTCTATTATGGGGAAAGCGCTTATTAAGGCAGGAGTGAAATTTTCTTTTTTCATTCTCCTATTATTTGTTTCTGGCACAAGTATTTTTATTAGTTGTGACTTTAAAAAATCGGACAATGCTGGTGGCACTTACGTTAAGCCTTCCATAGACTACAAAGGAAGAATGCGTAAAGGGTACGTTCGAAAGAAAGTCAGCACGAATAAAAATGCCATAAAAAATCAAAATAGGTCAAGGTATTATTATCACACACGCGGAAAATATCGACGTAAAAAGCATTGATTTATTCAAGAACTCCATCTAAGGTGAAGTTGCAAGACTTAGAAAGGCCTTTGGATAATCGAAGCAAGAAATCATCTCTGTCTATTTCAATCGCGCCATAACGAAGCACATTATCGTTCATAAATTGAGTATCCAACAATTCAAACTTATTCGATTTTAATAGTTGGATTAAAGCATGAAAAGCCACTTTCGAGGAATTTGGAACATCTGAGAACATCGACTCTCCGAAAAATACGCCCCCTAAACAAACACCATAAAGACCACCAACTAACACATTATCTTGGAATGCCTCAACAGAATGCGCGAATCCTAATTTGTGAAATTCACAATAAACGGCTATCATTTCCTCAGATATCCAAACGCCATCTAAATCAGTTCGTGGTTTTGAACATGATCGCATAACTTCTTCAAATTGTTCATTAATCCTTATTTCAAAAAGCTGTTTATTCAAGGTTGAGCGCAATGATTTTGACGGCTTATAGCTCTCTATAGGTATGATGGCACGAGGATCGGGACAATACCAGCTTATTCGCGCCTTCTCATCTGACATAGGAAAAATCCCTTGTGAGTAAGCCGATAATAAGTGAGATACAGTTAATTTGTTTTTCAAAAAAGTAACGCTATTAATTCTCTATTTACGAAATACTACTTCATCAAAAGGAACTCTAAATCGAGGTCCCCACACTCCTTCTTCAGTTGCCATACCAACAGATATTATCATGTT
Organism: Chryseobacterium gleum; assembly: GCA_945877045.1. Lineage (GTDB taxonomy): Bacteria > Bacteroidota > Bacteroidia > Flavobacteriales_D > Crocinitomicaceae > UBA952. Next base: position 2,037 of record CAMCQW010000199.1, on the reverse strand, counting down.
TATTTCAGCACCGTAAGGCAACTTTAACATTCTTTTTACTCGAACTTCATCAAATCCCTCCATCGGACAAGAATAAAATCCTTCTGCAGTAATAGACAGCATGAATGTTTGAGCTGCAAGAGCGCATGATTTGTGCACCACAATTCGTTGGTTGGAAGCCCCACCAGTTCTGTAAAAAGGTTTACGTAATCCAGCAATAAAGCTTAGCGTTCTTCTTAGTGTAGCCATAATATAAAATGGATCATTAAAATACAAAAAGGGCATCAATTTACCATAGTAACTCAATCCCCTTTTCTGAAGTTTTGTAGGCTCACCTTCTATCGTCTCTTTTATTTTTGCAAGATTCCATTTTGCACGCTCCCGCCATTTATCTTTTCGAGTAACAAAAACCACCATCTGCTTAGCTGTTTTTGCGGCAGATTGCCCTAAACAAAGTGGAATTAATTCTACCAATTTTTCAGGTGAACTAATCCAATAAAACTCCCATAATTGCATATTGCTACTATTCGGAGATAATATGGCAGCGTCTAGGCTGCGTTTAATTACTTCGTCTGGTACCGGAATTTTTGCGTCAAATTTTCTGTTAGACCGTCGTAAATTAACGATGGCTTGGAATTCTTTTTGGTACATTTAATTAAAATTAGTCTACAAATATCCAATAATTTCATAGTATTTCTTATCATTTCAAATTTAGCCACCAAAAATTATTTTGAGTACCTTTATACTCGAATAAAAATAAGCAAGGATGATTGACAAAAGGAAACGCATAGAGGTTTGTTTCACGCCGGGAGAATACACTTATTACAAGGATGAATTTGAAATTGTAGTGGTTATTGATGTTCTAAGAGCAACCTCCGCAATGTGCACTGCCTTAGATTATGGCATTGCAGCAATTATTCCAGTTCCAACCGTCGATGAGGCATGGGAATACAAAAAGAATGGGTATTTGGCTGGAGCAGAAAGAAACGGTAAAATTGTGGAGGGCTTTGATTTTGGAAACTCTCCATTTTCCTATATGAAAGATGAATTTATTGGAAAAGAAGTGGTACTGACTACCACCAATGGAACAAAATCACTGGAGGTGGCAAAAAATGCTGATACCGTGGTCGTTGGTTCATTTCTAAACTTAACAGCCTTAAGTGTATGGTTGTCAAAACAAGATAAAAACATCTTGTGCCTTTGTTCGGGATGGCAAGATAAATTTAACTTAGAAGATTCTATCTGTGCAGGAGCGATATCAGATCACTTGATTTCAACGGGAAACTTTATCTCCATTGAAGACTCTTCCATTGCAGCAAAATACTTGTTTCAATCTGCAAGACATAGTTTTTTAGGATATTTAAAATCTAGTTCACATAGAAGACGATTAAAAAACTTAAATTTGAATGACGATATAAAATATTGTCTCACGCCTGACCAAACTGATGTAATACCCATATTGAGAGATGGAAAACTTGTTAAAATTTAGAAGGTTATACCCCTTACTATTATTGCTCCCACTAGCCTTTTCAACTGCTTACAAAGAAAACAACTCACCTGACTGGGGATTTTTTGGACACAAGCGCATTAATCGAATTGCTATTTTCACCTTACCACGTGAAATGATTGGATTTTATAAAGAAAATATAGAATATATCACGGAACATTCAATCGACCCCGATAAAAGAAGATATGCTGTTGAGGGAGAGGCTCAGTGCCATTACATCGATTTAGATCATTACTACAAACCTGGTGAAAATCCTTTTATGTTGGTTCCCAAAAAATGGACCGATGCAATAGCTAAATACACGGAAGATACCTTGCAAGCTTATGGCATAGTTCCTTGGCACATTCAAGTGGTTAAGTATAAATTACAAAAGGCTTTTGAATCAAAAAATGCTGAATTGATTCTTAAATATTCGGCTGATATTGGACACTACATTGGAGATTCTCACGTGCCGCTTCATACCACTGAAAATTACAATGGACAGAAAACGGGACAACGAGGCATTCATGGCCTTTGGGAAAGTAGACTGGTTGAAATTAATGCCGAAGATT
>CAMCQW010000198.1 GCA_945877045.1 Chryseobacterium gleum | reverse complement strand
AATCGTTGGGGATTAGTGGTATTTGACAAATTAAGCACGGACCTAGTTAATGATAATCCTAGTTGGGACGGAAAGGTGGGACAAAACACGGCTAACGAAGGGGTCTATTTTTATAAATACACCGCTATTGGAATCAATGGACAAGAGTTAGTTGGCCACGGCTTTCTTCATTTGTATAATTAATTATTAAGTTGTAACTTCAAGAAAAGAAGTTATGACAAATGATGAGTTGGGTCAATGGGGTGAACAAACAGCCTGTAATTTATTGGCATCGAAAGGGTATAAAATTGAAGCAAGAAATTTTCGCTTTAAAAAAAGTGAAATAGATATTGTGTTAAGCAAGGACTCTTATTTTGTTATTGCAGAAGTTAAAACGCGCCATACTGCAGAAATAGGGGAGCCTTGGAAAGCTGTAACAAGAAGTAAACAGCGCCAAATAATTAAAGTAGCAAATCATTACTTGCAATCTAAAAATATAGCGTCTCATTGCCGTTTCGATGTGATTTCTATTATCCACAATCAATACCACACAAAAATACAACACATTGAAGATGCTTTCAGTCCTATTGCTTAACGCACAATTAGCTGTACCTTTGTAAAAATCTGCTCGCGATGAACACACCTAAAACCTCTAAAAGAGGGGTAAAAAGAACGGAGAAACCAACTCGTAAAACAACGGTAAAATCTAAGTCTGAAACAAGCCCCGACACAAAAGAAGTTACGGCTAGGGACAAAAGAAAATACATAGACTATAAAATAAAGGTCAAAAAAGGAGATCCTTTACCATCTTTTAATGAGGATGCTATTAGACTGAATAAATTTTTAGCGAATGCTGGTATTTGTTCAAGGAGAGAAGCTGATGTCCTCATTGCAACTGGTGTTGTAAGCATAAATGGGGTAACCATTACTGAATTAGGGTATAAAATTAAACCTACAGATAGTGTTCAATACGATGGGGAGACCATTAATGCCGAGAAAAAACGGTATGTATTATTAAATAAACCAAAGGGCTTTATAACGACCATGGATGACCCTCGAGGGCGCAAGACAGTTATGACTTTAGTGAGTAAAGCTTGTAAGGAAAGGATTTATCCAATTGGTCGTCTCGACCGCGAAACTACAGGGTTATTGTTGTTTACTAATGATGGTGACATGGCTAAAAAGCTAACTCACCCGAGGTACCAGTCTAAAAAAATATACCATGTTGAACTCAATAAATCCGTTAATAAAGCAGATTTTGAAAAGCTTCTGAAGGGAGTTGATCTTGAAGATGGGCGTTCAAAAGTTGATCAAGTTTCTTTTGTTAGTGATGCATCTTCTAAAGAAGTTGGAGTAGAACTACAATCAGGAAAAAATCGGATCGTTAGGCGCTTGTTTGAAGCACTTGGCTATGAAGTGGTAAAATTAGATCGCGTTCAGTTCTCAAGTTTAACGAAGAAGGATTTGCCAAGAGGCATGTACCGACATTTAACAGAACAAGAGGTAGCCTTTTTAAAAATGACTAAGTCATGATAAAAGTCGTTTTCATTTTTATAGGCGCTGTCATTTTTGTTTCCTGTAATTTTAAGGGGCAAATAACAAGTTTTCATCCTAATGCGGCTTATTTTTATCCAATTGACTCCATTCCTAAAATTTACTTATATCGTGACGTGGCCAATGGATTAGACGAAGAGTTCCATCGTGTATATTCCCTTGGTGATAAAGCCGGTGAGCATATTATCGTGGAGAGGTATTCATCTGATGGACGGATCCTTGAGGCACTTAATTATAATGTAGATTCATTGGATTTACAAGACCACATGGTGGTAAATTATAAGCAAGAAAAGACGAAAGCACAGGTATATAAAAACAAGCTATTTCCACGTAATAAAAATAACCAAACATGGTTTGCCACCAAGTTTCAGGGAATAAACGATTCGACATTATTCTTCCGTGAGGTAAAACGTAACTTAGTTAATACTTCCGTGTTAAGAGAAATCATGGAAAAAAATGTGATTTGTTTGGAATTCCACGATGACTTACGTCAATCGCTGATTAACCCTTTTACCAACAAGGAAAATGTTATTGAGGCAAAAATGATTACTTTATTTGGAGAAGGTATTGGTCTGGTAGAATGGTATAGCCCAAACAAAAAACTACATTTTCGCTTAGAACAAATTTTAACGCAAGATGAATGGTTAAAGATAATTTCTCACTAATTAGGTTTTTTGTCTATTTTGCAATAGCTTTCTTTCCGTTTTTTTTGTTCTCACAAAACGGCAAAGCAAATAACTCTGCATACGCTGGAAATGTTAATTTCTCTGTTGGCCTAGGCTCTAATTTTTATTCTAATTCCACTCTTAAGTTCATCGGGTCAGGGTATAATTTCTCGTTGGAAAAGGTAGGTCTTTGGCAAAATTCCCCCGCTTTTTCAATGCCCGATTTTAGTAAAATACTTTCCAATCAATATGCTATTAGCGTCGGTTATAATATTCGTAGAGGCGTTAATATATCACTCGGCATCGATCGATTTAAATATGGAATAAAACCCAATCAGTCCGTTTATTTGACAGGGTTTGTAAGTTCTGAAGTGGATACGGTTTCGAATTTATCGGGACAATATACAGATGAATTGATTAATCTTGACTCTGCCCGAATTCAGTTCGGGTCTGATATGGGGATGAGTTTTGTGAACATTGAATTAAATTTAATTCAAAATTTATATAGGACTAAGCGCAGAAACTTTGTGGTGAATGCTATTTACGGCATAGGAGCAGGTGTTTTACACACCAACTCTACCTTTAATTTCGGAGGTTTTGAAGAAAACAAACGCAGCTTGTCTGGTTTTGGTGTAAATGCCAATGCTGGCTTGCGCTTTGAGTTCTTTAAGTATTTTTACCTTCAAACAAATCTTAGCGCAACCTTCCTTGATCAAATCAGTGTTCACACGCACCAAAATGCCGCTAAAAATACGGTCTCACACTTATTTGGCGCTTATAATTCTTCTATTTCAGCAGGCGTTATTTTATACCTAAAATCCAAAAAGGATTGTGATTGTCCGGTTTGGAATTAATGGTCAGTCGCACGTCTGAAATCAATTTTATAATAAAATATAGGCAAGAATCCTAGCTGTGTTTTTTCAGCAGTAGGTTGATAGCCTGGGGCGCTTGACTCTGCAGGGTTTAAACTAGGAGCGTATGTAAGTCCAAGTATATTCCTTGTCCCTAATAAATTAACCAAGTCCAAGCCAATTTCATGGGTCATTTTCGCCGTGTTTAAACGCCAACTAATTTTTAAGTCAAGTCTAAAATAGTCTCTAAATTGTCGCGTGTTGAATGCTGAATCAAGGAATGTTAAATCGTAATTTTGATTTGTAGCGTTAACATCAACATACCCATATTTTTTGCCTCCTGCTCGTGTTACTTTAATTCCAAGTCCGATCACATTGTTTTTTCCTAACTTAAATTCTTTTCCGGCTAATAGATTGGCAACATATTTTCCGTTGTAGGAGGTATTGCGGGTGACACCGTCACTTCCTTTATATTCGGAATTATATAAGGTTCCTGAAAATAAGAAGAAAAAGTTTTTGTCAAAATATTTTTGGACGGTAATTTCTAAGCCATAATTAACTCCTGTTCCTGTATTTTCTAGAGAATCTGCGAACACCCGCGAAAAAGAGCTACCTAAATTGATCATCGAAAATGAGGAAGGGGCAATCGTTACGGGTACTTTATAGAGGTACTGATAATAGGCTTCGGTTCGGACACTGATTCCTTTTTTAAAGAATTTTTCATACCCTATACCAGTATGTAAACTCCGCATAAAATCCATGTTTTTATTATGATAGATTGGATTAGATTGCGTACCGTATTTATTATATGTATAGGTGTATAAGGGTTGCATTTGGCTGTGCATGCCTCCGCCAGCAAAGATGGATTGATTCCCATTCATTCTATATTTCCAGCCTAGCCTTGGCTCTGCAATACTTAAACTGTTACTTAAACTAAAGTAT
>CAMCQW010000197.1 GCA_945877045.1 Chryseobacterium gleum | reverse complement strand
TTTCAATTAATTGCAATTGATTTTCTTTGAGCATTGGCAAACATTTAAGCAATTTTGCTTTATTTTCTTCGGAATAATCTTCAATAAAATCCTCAATCAATTGAGCCACTTGAATGGTATCAATTTTTACAGTTCGTTGTGATTTTTGATCACGGAAAGATTGATATAACTCACTTTTTGCGATTCGAAACAACCAAGAAGAAAAAGGAACGCCACGAAATTCGTATCGGCTAAGATTGGTTAAAGCTTTTACAAAGACACAAGAGGTGATATCGTAAGCTGTTTCTTCCTCATCTACTCTTTTATTTACATACCTGAAAATAGATTCATAGTACTTTTTGTACAAAGGAGCAAAATGAGAAGGATTTAACTTCGCCTTTTCAATAATTTGGTGTTCTTCTTCGAGACGTAAACTGTCTTGGAAATACATCATGTTCATAGCCATAGTACTTAGTTTTAATTTAATTAAACCTGGAGAAAGTAAAGCTTGCAGTCCTTACAAATCGATAACGCACTACTTAAACAGATGTTACAAACAAAAATGAAAATAAATAGAAAAAAATTATTAATATAAAATAATCGATTGATTATCAATACAATAAATATTAATAGTTGCTTGAAATTTTAAAAAATAAGCGGGTTATTTATAAGGTAATTCGTAATTGAACTATAAGATCAGACTTTCTACTTCCTAAAATTCCCTCTGCACCAGAACTTATAGAGCTTCGATTATTATATAAAAATACGCCGTACCTCACCCATAAATCACAATGTCTTAAGAAAGAATAACGAATTAAAACATAAGCCCTACTTCCCTGGTAGTAGTAAGCCGGAACCGCAAAAGCATAAAGTGCATTATTTTCAAATGAATACAACCTAGTATCGTAATCTTCTGTGTCAAATAAGGCGTAACGCAAAGAAAAATCCAAGGGGAAACTTTTCGGTTTGTACAATAAATCTTGGGAAATTAACATCCCTGTTTTATGTCCAGCACTCATTCGATCAATAGTAACAAATTCGATTCTAGATTTGAAAGTAAAAGATTCGTTAATTACATAGGAGAGGTTTAATCGATAGTTCCTCTGCAACACATCCTCCAGTGGGGTAACGTTTCCGTTATAATCCCTACTATTCTTTTGACGTAACTGCTGCCTAAATCGAAAGTAAATTTCAAATATTTTGTTTGGCTTATAGCTCGGCTGGATTAAGAATTCATGTCCATGAGACGGAGCGTCCACACCATATTTCATCCAAGGAAATTGAAAAATATCCGCATAAGCAACCAGCGAAAAGGCGGAAGCTAGTTTTAGTTTCAAACCAGTGTAAAGTCCTTTTTCATTTTGAGTATTACTTCCCTCTGAAAATCCAGCATTATAAAAAGTTTGATAATCCTTTTGGTAATCGCGATATAAGATGCCAATACTTGCTCTGGGATCTAGGGCAATCATAGCCCCATGAACCATTGCCCATCCAGATTTGAATTGAGCAAGATCGCTATTCCATACTTTTGACACCTCGCCAAAAACATTAATATTTTTAATATTATAGGAATAATCAGCGCTATACGAAAAATTATGCTGTCCTCGAAAATCGAATTGATTGTATAATTGCACGGACTTTTCATACGGTTTATCATATCCTTGGTAAACTGCAGCTACACCTAATTTCAATCCCGCTATACTATATTTAACGTTTAATCCAGCAAGATTTTCACGCAGCAAGTTCATTTTTTCTATTTCCCTATTGGTACGATGCAAACCCGATAAATCAATCGTTGATATAAACTCAAGATCGTCGAGTGTAGAATCAGCAATCGAAGAGGCATCCACTCGTTTTGAAGAAACAAATGCAAGAACTGAGAAATTTTTTATCCCATAATCTACAGCAAAGCCACGTAAAAATCTTGCTTCATCAACAGAAGTGTAAGGGCGGATAGGAATTGCCGTCTTCTTCATGGTGGCGAAATCTGAAGATTTACCAAATGCATAACTTGACCAAAGATTTAATCCCTGGCCAACTTGTACTTGATAGTCACCAATAACAGCAGAACGAAGGTATTTACCCCCTTTAAAAAATGCATGCGCTGAATAAAAGTCAAAACCATTTTTTTGTGCTCCTTTAAAAAATTGCTCTCCAGCATCCTTTTCAGCTGTCACTCCAACACTAATATTCGTTTTGTAAGTATAGCGAAACCTAGTATAATAGCGATCCCCATTTCCTTTATAATAATTATTGGAATTGGCCATTATTGAATCTGAAACTTTTACATAGCCACCTTTTTGTTCAAGCATTGGTTGATAACGCAAAAAGGTCTCATATTTACCTCCTTTCAATGCTTCTTTAAGCGAAATATGAAGATTATCCAATTTATCGTCAATGCGAATAAATGGCATTAATAATTGAATCGTTGATAAATCCCAATAAGTCAAACTTTGTAACTCATATATAGAAATGAACTTGCCAAATAATTTTCGATGAAGAAGTAAATCATTAATCTGAATACTTGTCAACAAACCTAATTCATCCAACTCTTCGCCGCTCGTTTCATTTAAATTGATTGGGTTATCAAAGAAATAATTGAGCTGCTCTATATAATTGGTTAAATCTAACTCCTCCGATTGTAATTGTTCAGAAATAAATTCTATTCGCTGCTGTACCACTTCACTTTTTACCTGACCGAACAAGGAGCCAATAGAAACAAAGACAAAAAACGCCCAAAGGAAGCCTTTATTCATGTTTATTTCAGTTGATAGGTAAATGAAAAATTAGGCGACCAACCTAGAACTTGATGATAGGCCGTTCCCATATCAATCTGAAATTGTTCTTTAAAAAGATAGCCAATACCAGCACTCAATTCGATTGGATTAGTTGCTAAGCCGCCACGCAAAAATATCTTTTTCATAGGACTGTACTCAATGCCGGTTTTAAGTCTTATTGGATACTCGATGTTTTTCTCAAGCTCAGCGACCACCATTACTTTTTTAGAAAAATTATATTGAGTACCTAAACGCATCAAAGTGGTCAATCTGTCCTCGTTATAGTCAGAAATCTTAGTTCGGGTAATATTAAACACACTAAAGGCAACTTTCCAATTTTCAGTAATTCTTGCCTTTAATCCCAATTCAGCTGTCAACGTATTCTTTCGACCATAGGGCTCGTTTAAGCGAATTTGGTGGTAATTGAGTTGAACCCCACACGACAAAAAATCAGATAATTTCATACTGTATCCAATTCCAACTCTGTTGGTTCGGAAATTTTTATAACCAAAAGTTTGAGCACCCACTGAAATAACACCTACCTTCATTGGCATGGCAAAAACGAATCCTTGAGACTGAAGCTCTTTAAGTAAAAATCTATTTTCGTATGAAAGTCCAAAGGAAATCTTATCAATAGAAACTAAATTTGCCGGATTGTGGTGATAGGCCCAAATGTCGTCTATTGCTACACTTGCATTACCCAATGCATGAGAACGACTACCCATCGGCAACCATCCTTGAGCATGAATAAATTGACAAGAAAAGAAAAAAACAAGAACTAGAGCGATATTTTTTCTAGCGGAATAAAATGAAGATAAAGCAAAAATCATCAAGTAGTTTAAAATAAATTAAAAATAAAATTACATCATTTAAATAGTATACAGCAAAATAATCATTCAAAAAGCACGAATAATAATAATCATTTATTATTAAAAAGAAATAACAAATGACAATATTAGACATCTTTAATCAAATGCGCTCATCAAACTTTACCACAACTATCGTATATTTGAAAAATAAATTTAGTACATGCCAACCATTGATTCTACTAATTCTACTAATGAAACATTTGCCTGGAAACAAAAGGTTCTTGATGAATTAAGTAAGCAGCATATTACAGAGGAATTTTACAATGAAATTGAGGACTTAAACATATCACTTGAAGATGGATTAACCCATACATATCATTCAACGAGTGTCGTTACACAAGGGATTTCAAATGATTGGAAAATATGTTCGGAAAACGCAGTTTTAGATGAAATAGAAAGTAATAGAAAATTAT
>CAMCQW010000196.1 GCA_945877045.1 Chryseobacterium gleum | reverse complement strand
TAAACACCTCGATTTAGGGAGTAAAATTCATTTTTTTAATGAGGTAAATCAGTTAACTATCCCTACGATTGGACAAAAAATTAAAAATCGACTAAGTAACACGTCTCATGTTGATGAACGGATAAAAATGAAACATTTTTTCGATGATTTTGATTGCATCTCGATAATGGGGGAATACAATTTTAAGGAGGTTTATAAATATATATCGAAAGAGAATAAGCACAAGCTTTTAGTTCACATACAAAATTCAAGATATCAAGTTAAAAATACCTACGAGGCTTTTCCAAAAGAAGAAAAATTTCATTTTGTATCAGGGTTTCATAAAGGTCAAATTGAATTTGAACTAGCTACTTTCGATGATTATGAACATACTTACTATAATTTAAATTTTAAAATTGAAAACGAATTTGTAAAAACAACATATCAAGCTTCAACAAAACCTAAGATTGGTATTTTTACACGTTTAACTCCGGCAAAACCATTGGATGTATTCCTCTTTTCCTTTCAATTGGTAAAAGAACAATTGCTTGAAGCTGAATTTCATATTTTCGGGAGTGGAGATCCTGTAAAAGAGGGAGTTTATAGCTTTGCTCAACAATTGAAGTTGGAAAACGCCATTCATTTTCGCGGGCATCAAGAAAATATTTTAAAAACCGCTGTGGAAGAACAACTCGATTTAGTTTGGTTACATGGTTATCATGGACTTCCAGGTGGATGGGTCGGTTTTGATATGAGCACAGCTAAAATTCCACAATTATTTTGGGATTTTGGAAGCGACGCGAGGACTCAGTTCCACTCTTTTTTCCCAATGTGTAATACTTACAAACAACTTGCTACAAAGAGTATTCAAATTTTATCCAATTCTATCGAGGCAAAAACACTTGCTGAGGAACAATTCAATTACACGGATGAAAATTATAACATTGCAAAAAATATTCATGTGATGGAAAATCTCTATCATACTATTTGTCAAACTGTAGATCCTGAAAAATGATTGTAAACTATAAATTAGGAGATCACGAAATTGCCTTGGAATTAATTGGTAAAACTATAAAAGGTGCAGACGAAGTCATTTTATTAAAAGATGAAAATCTAATTGAAAATACCTCATGGCAAAATGAAGGTTATAGTATTGAAGACTTTGTATTTCCTGCTGATTTTACAACTTTAAAGGAGGGTATAAAACTTCTTATATCAGAAAAAATAATTGAAGCGGGTGGTGAAATTGATGCTGCTTTTGAACTAGAAAACTATCATTTGTATGTCGACAACGACTTACATTTAAAAGTCGCTAAATTAATCCAATCTGGTTGGAATATCAGTCATTTTCCAATTGATATGAATATTGTTAATCAACGTATTACTGATATAATTGGAATTACTGTTTCAACAAAGGCGAAACATGTTGACATGAATAATTTTTTCTTGCGCATTGTTCGGCCACAAAATTTTCAAGATAATAATCCGCCACACAGAGACGTTTGGCTCGATCGATTAAGAGATGCCGTTAATATTTATGTGCCAATTTGTGGCAGTAATAGTAATAGTTCGCTGGGTTTAGTTCCTGGTAGTCATCTTTTGAATGAATCAGCAATTGAACGCACTGTGGAAGGAGCAATATTAAATGGTACAAGTTATACTGTTCCCTGTGTTATTTCAATTCTAGATGAAATGCCTAAATTAATTAGACCAAATCCGAAAGAAAATGAAGTGATGCTCTTTTCACCCTATTTAGTGCATGGAGGAGGGTATAATTTTAATGAAAATAGAACACGAATGTCATTAGAAATTAGGTTTTGGAAAAGTTAACAATTAGTGATTAATAAAATTAAACATAAACTAGCAAACATCAGTAGGCTTTCCATTATAGTCTTCAGGATTTTTATGTACAATAAAAGCGAAAGAAGAAAACAAAAGAATAAGTTGCATTCAAAAATAGCTAGCGCTTTCACCTCGATTCAACACAGACTTTTCAATTCTGACAATAAAAGAACGGTTCAAATGACCGATATTGATTCCAATCTTAAGGAAGTTATTGTCACCTGTTATTTTACGCTGAAGCCAGATCCTCAATTAGGCACTTTGCGCAACTCAGCTGATTTCAAGTACATTCAACCTTGGTATGAATCAATTATGAAAATTGGTGTTGCAGGAATAATTCTGCATGACGGTTTAGACTCAGTGTTTATTGAACGCTACCAAAATGATCAAGTTCAATTTCGCTTTTGCGAAATGGGGAATTATTCTATTTTTGAGGAACGATGGCTGTTGTATCACCTTTTTTTAAAACAATTACCAAAATTAGAAAAAGTATTTTTTACCGATAGTAACGATGTTTACATCACGCAAGCTCCATTTTCATTTATTAGTGATCCTGAAGCACTTTACGTAGGAAGAGATAATGCCAATCGAATTAAAGATTCGGGTTGGCTCAAAGAGGAATGTGACCAGTTTATAGAAGAAAGTATTTACCCACTACCTTTGACCTATTCTTATCAGTGGGCGTACAATGCAGGTTTGGCTGGTGGAAGTCGCAATTTGATGTATTTTTTTACCGCTGAAATGACAAAACTAATCTTCAAAGCAACAAGTAATTACCACAAAGATATGACCTTGTTGAACATGGTGATTCATGAAAATTTTTACCCCTGCTTGTCAATCGTAAATTGGGACCAACAGTTGGTTGATACAAATCATGATTCCTTGGCTTCGCATCAAAAATTAATTACGGGATTTCCATTCAATAGTGGTTTTAAAGACCTAGATTTAAAGTCAAAAGCGCTGTTTATTCATAAATAAATTAACTATGTCATCACCTCTTGTTTCCTTTATCATTCCTTACTATAACGCAGGAACTACGATACAAGAAACAATTGATTCTATTTTCAATCAATCGTACTCAAATTTTGATGTTTATATAATCAACGATGGCAGTACCGATCAATTTTCGATTGATAAATTAAAAGAGTTCGAAGGAAATGATAAAATCAACTTGTTGCATCAAGACAATGCTGGGCCGTGTGTGGCTAGAAATAATGCTATTAAACATACCAAGGCAGCCTATATAGTTTCATTAGATTCCGATGATAAAATTGGCTTTAATACACTTTTTGAGTCAATTGAAGTCATGAAACATGATTCTGAGATTGGTGTCGTTTATGGTAATCTTCAATTCTTTGGGGAACAAGCTAAAATTCAAATTCAGGAAGATTTTATCATTGAAAAACAGCTTCTTTGGAACCAATTGGCCGTTTGTTGCCTAGTTAGAAAAAGTGTATTTGACGATGTGGGATTGTATGATGAGCATTTAAGTAAATTAGGGTTAGAAGATTGGGAATTTTGGATACGAGTTGGTCTTTCAAATTGGAAATTTAAAAAAATAGAAGCTGTACATTTCTATATCCGTGTAGTTTCAACATCTAGAACTTTTGAAGTAGCAAAAATAAACCAAAACATTATTAAGGATTACGTTTACCAGAAGCATTCAAAATCCTTGATTAAGGAATATGAAAAAAAATACTATGCCTTTAAAATGTTGAAAGAAACGCCTGACTATCGTCTTGGTAAATTCATCTTGTCTCCCTATAGATTTATTAAAAAGAAACTTTTTAGAAATGAGTGAATATAGCTTTGAAAGAGTTTCTGAAAATAATGCCGCTGACCTTTTATTGATTTACAAGGATGCGTTTGATAAAGAATTGAATTTAGAAGTTTTCAAACAGAAACAAAACACAAAAGAATTCGGAGATAGCTATGTCGGCTTTATTGCCTACGATCAAAATAAAAATCCAGCTGCATTTTATGGGGTATACCCTTGTAAAATTGAATATGAAGGTGTAAAATATTTAGCCGCACAATCAGGCGACACCATGACGCATAGCGCACATACAGGTAAAGGATTATTCACCCAACTAGCGTTAAAAACTTATGCGTATTGCCAAGAAAATGGCTTTCATTTAGTTTTTGGCTTCCCCAATGAAAATTCTTACCCAGGATTTATTAAAAAGTTGGGATGGTCGCATTTTGATGACATGACGCCGTATCT
>CAMCQW010000195.1 GCA_945877045.1 Chryseobacterium gleum | reverse complement strand
AGTCAAATTGCGTAACTAATTTTTCGATTTTAAGTGATATATCTATGTACATAAAACTAAATTTAACAACAGCCAGAACCAGGCGAACATGAATTACCTCCTAAGTTTGCCAAGTCTAATTTTGCTTTCTCAGGGATAATTCCACAAGTGTCTTCGGCTAAGCATGCCGTATGAGTTGGAAGGAGTAAAAACCCTTTTTCAGTTAACGAAATGGCATATTTTTCGATGGTTTGCCCCTGTAATTCCAACACTACATTTTCATCAGGCAGTATTACTTTACTTTCCGTATCTTCCAAAATTTGCAACAGTTTTTTGGGAGATAAACAATGATTAGTATCATTTGCCAACCAAAGTTGAAGACTTATTTCACTTGAGTTTCGAACAACCCCACCACAATCAATAAATTGTTTTTGCGTACGTCCGACTTCCGTGATATGAAAATGAGCGGGAAATAAAATTCCGTTTGGCATTATAAAAGTCAAACTTTCTAACTTTTGCAGTGATTCTTTAAATTCAAGATATTTCATATTAACAGTTACAATTAGTTTGATGTAAATCGTATTGTATGAGCATATCCCCAACAAAAACACGCAGTCTTTGGATAAGCGAATGATTTAGGCAATAACAAACAGTTTTACCTTCAATAGTTCCTTGGATAATGCCCACATTTTTCAGTACTTTCAAATGTTGAGAGATTGTTGGTTGTGAAAGAGCAATTTCCTCTGTCAGGTAATTACCAACACAGGTCTTATAAGTCAATAAAGTCTTTACAATTGCTAATCTTGCTGGGTGACCTAGCGCATTAAAAATGGCTGCTTCTTCATTAATTTGATCGTGAAATATTTCGTGTTTTGTAGCTCCCATTTGAATTTTTAATTGATTAAACGAAATAAATTTCTTTTTAATTTGATTGACACGTAAATAATGTTGTTCGTCTTATTGCAATATGCGAATAAAACTTCAATCTAAATTGATAACTAATTAAGACCAATCGTCATATTGCAATATGCCAAAATAACTTTAATCTTAACACGACAAGAAGTTATAAAAAAGCAAAACATATTGTCATATTATAATATTGCAATATTACAATTAAATATACAGTGTTTGAAAAATTAACACATAAATAATAACTTACGCTCGAAATAGTCTCAAAAATGTTTTTCCAATAACACTAAAATCTGCCAAAAGTGTTCGGTTTTCTAAATACGCTAGATTAATAGTAATCTTTGCAGGCATAATTTCCTCAATGTAGGTTTTTTGGGGGTCGTTTGAAGCTGCCAACAACTTATTTTCCTCAAAATAAGCCAAAGATGCCTCATCAGTAATTCCAGGTCGAACAGATAAAACTTTTCGCTGTTCCTCGGAATACAAAGCAACAAATTCGGGAACTTCAGGCCTTGGTCCAACGATGCTCATATCACCAAGGACAACATTCATAAATTGTGGAAATTCATCTAGTTTTACTTTTCGAATTAGCGATCCAACACGCGTAATTCTGGCATCATCACCAACTGTAAGTATGCCTTTCATAGCTGAATTAAGGTGCATTGAACGAAATTTCAAGACATAAAATAAAACACCATCCTTCCCTACCCGTTGCTGCCTAAAAAACACGCCCCCTTTAGAATCTAAAACAATACAACTAGCAATTAAAACACCAATTGGTAAAAACAAGACTAAAACAATAATTGAAAATAGAAGATCAAAAATTCGTTTCATCCCATCACCTTATTATAGGCAATCTTCACTGCTGAAATGATCGTTTGTACGTTTGAATCGCTTAATTGAAAATAAACTGGGAGTGATATTTCTGAAGCATATTTTGCGTACGCAACAGGATAATTTTCGATAGAATACCCTAATTTTTTATAGACTGTGAAGAGCGGTAAGGGCTGAAAATGGACATTCACAGATACATCTTGCTCAAAAACCTCATGCATGATTGCATCTCGTTGAGCTTCCGTTACATTAGCAATACATAGCTGAAATAAATGATACGACGTATGCCTTGAATCATCAACAGAAATCGGACAAATAGCCCATTCGGCCGATTTAAATCCTTCATAATATTGACTAAAAATTTCTGCACGCCGATCCATATTTTCTTGGTAGCGTTCTAATTCAATCAAACCAATTGCGGCTTGAATATCCGTCATATTACATTTGTATCCTGCTTCTAACACATCATAACGCCAAGCTCCTTTCTGCATTTTTGCGAGCGCATCCTTCGATTGACCATGTAATATTTTGATGCAAAATTCCTTATAGATTTCATCATGATTAAAGCTATCCGGTAGGTTAAAGCAGACAGCTCCACCTTCAGCCGTACTTAAGTTTTTTACAGCATGGAACGAGAAACAAGAAACATCTGCCTGAGCACCTGCCCTAACACCATTAAAAAGAGCACCAAAACTGTGTGCAGCATCAGCCGCAAGTAAAATCCTGCCCAATAAAGCTTGCTTCTCATTCGAAGGAGTAAAAATCGGTTTAAATTCTTCTATGAGCTCATAAATTCGTTTATAATCACAAGGCAAACCAGCAATATCAACAGGCATTATGACTTTAGTATTAGGCGTAATTTCAGCCCTTATTTTTTCTATTGAAATATTAAAGTCATCTTGATTTATATCAACCATAATTAGCTTTGCCCCGGTATGTAGAACCACATTGGCACTTGCGCAATAGGTATAAACAGGAATAATAACCTCATCGCCAGGACCAATACCCCACCAACGCAAAAACACTTCCATGCCCGTTGTCCAAGCACTAACTGCAACAGTAGTTTTACAGCCACAATATTCAGTTATTTTCTTTTCGAAAAGCTTTGTCCTAGGTCCTGTAGAAATCCAACCACTGTGAAGTGTTTCTACAACAGCATCTATAATTTTTTGATCAATACGGGGAGGAGAGAATGGTATCATACTTCAAAATTAACAAATTTGAATAAATACAAACAATGTTCTTAATAGCTCAAACCAATTGAGCTAAAAAATCTTTCGCAATTTTATCTCGGTCAAAATTATTAGAAACATAATTGCGAGCATTTTCCCCCATAACAGCAAGGTCTTCCGGATTTTTAACAAGGACCATTATTTGCCTGGCTAAATCATCGTGATTTTCAGGTTCAAAATACAATCCAGCTTTTGCCTTATCAATAAAATGTCTCTTTGCTTCACCACTAACACCTAAAAGCAAGGGTTTTTTCATAGCTAGCGCTTCATATACTTTAGAAGGAATGGCTCCTTCAAACAGTAGTAATTTTTTTAAAGGAATAATAGCAACATCAATCGATTTAATTATAGAAGGCATCTCTTGTTTTTGAACCGGTTCAAAAAAATGGACCTGCTTCAAATCCAAGTTTGCTTTTAGCTGTAATAAATACTCATGCTCAGGGCCCGTTCCTTGAAGAATGAAATGAACATGACGCTGATACTTTAGTAAATTCGCAGCATTTAAGACAACTTCCAATCCTTGCGCATGGCCTAAAATTCCGCCATAAAAAATCAAAAAATCAGTTACTTGGAAACCGTTTCGTTCTCGAAAGTCACCGGTTATAACCTTTTGCGGATCATAAAAAGATGTATCGACTCCATTTGGTAAATAATAAATTCGTTTGGAAGGAAATCTACTAGCAATGTCATCCACTATTCCTTGTGTTTGCCCTGTGACCAAATAAGCTTCCTTGTAACATTTCGCTTCCAATTGGTAGGCTAATTTCAATAAATATTTATTCGTGACAATTCCTAATTTTTCTGCAGATTCAGGCCATAAATCAGAGACGTTAAAAATCAACCTTGCCTTCAATTTTTTAGAAAGCCGAATGGCCGAATAACCCAAAAATAAAGGGGGACTCTCAACCATTAAAAAATCAAATTTTCCCAACTTTTTACCCCGATGATAGCTTGTCCAAACAAATGAAAAATAATTAAGAAGACGTTTAACAATTCCATTGGAACGCGATACATAAATACCTGATCGATGCACAGAAATGCCATCGATCACTTCTTCGCGATTGCGTCCATTTTTATAGCTTGGAAGAATTTCCCTTCCTGGATAATTCGGTAATGCGGTCAGGACCTC
>CAMCQW010000194.1 GCA_945877045.1 Chryseobacterium gleum | reverse complement strand
GAAATTCAACATCATGGTAAACAAATGATTACGGGTGTTTCCACCATAAATACCATGATTTCTGTTAGGATAAATAAACAAATCAAATTGCTTATCTGCTTTCACCAACGCATTAACTAATTCCATTGAATTTTGATAATGAACGTTGTCGTCTGCCGCTCCATGAATCAGTAAAAATTTTCCTTTCATCAATTGCACAAAATTAACCGGCGAATTAGCATCATACCCATCAGCATTTTCTTTCGGAGTGCGCATAAAACGTTCAGTGTATATATTATCATAATTACGCCAATTAGTAACAGGAGCAACAGCAATAGCCATTTTAAAAACATCGGCGCCTTTTGTAATCGCTAAGGAAGCCATGAAACCGCCATAACTCCATCCCATCACACCGATTCTATTAGCATCCACATAGGGATACCCTTGCAATTCTTTTGCTGAGGCAATTAAGTCCTCCGTTTCTAACTTCCCCAATTGCAAATACGTGGATTTTTTGAAAGCCGCCCCTCGGTAAAGCGTTCCTCTTGGCTCAACACAAGCGACTATATAGCCTTTTTGAGTTAGTAACTGATGAAACATATAGTCTGAATTATCCCAAGCATCTACCACTTCGTTGTGTCCAGGGGCACCATATAAAGTCATATATACGGGATATTTTTTTGTGGAATTAAAGTTGGCCGGCTTCATGATCCAGCCATTTAATTTATTTCCATTTACATCAAATGTGATGAACTCCTTTTTACTTAAAGCTAAATTAACCAGCTTACTTTTTACTACCTTATTATCCTCCAACATCAGAACAAGACTTCCATCATTCTTATTTAAGGTATAGACAGGCGGCGTATTTGCATCAGAATGCGTCAGCACCATAAACTTCATTCCGGCAGTAAATTCAGCATCACTAACTCCCATTGGCAATGACAACAATTTATAGTTTGACCCATTAGTGCTAATGGAATGTATCGTTTTAATCATCGGGGAGACTTCGGCAGAAGAATAATAAACGATGTTGGTGCTTTCATCGATTCCGTATAAATCTATTACGTCCCAATTACCTTTCGTAATTTGCGCAGTGGCTCCGTTAAAATCAAGTTGATAAATATGATTGAACCCATCGATTTCACTTGTTCTTAAAATCGAATTTCCATCTTTTCGGATCATTAAGTTATTGTCAATTTCAACGTAAGTGGTCGATTTTTCCTCGAAGAACATTTTCTGAGTCATTTTTTTACCTGAAAGATCAATCAAATGATATTTCAAGTGATTTTGATGCCGATTTAAGCTTTGAAGGATTAGCTTATTGGCCGTTTTTGACCAAGAAAGCCTCGGGATATACTCGTATTCCCCAAGATTGATTGGCGTGATTTTTCCGTTGGACACATTAACAATATTAGCCGTAACCTTACTGTTGTCCTCTCCGGCCTTCGGATATTTGTAGGTATATTCAGTTGGATAGAGTTCTTTATAAAAAGTTAGATTAAATTCCTTTACCTCCTTTTCATTAAAGCGCAAGAAAGCAATCCATTTAGAATCCGGCGACCAGTCGTACCCTTTGGTAATACTAAATTCTTCTTCATAGACCCAATCTGTGGTGCCATTAATGATTTTATTTCTTTTTCCATCTTCCGTTAATTTCACGACTTTACCACTTGCAACTTGCTTAACAAAAATGTCATTCCCATGAATAAAAGAAACTGATTTTCCATCGGGTGAATATTCGGCTAAAGATTGCGGTTGATGCTTTTCATCCAATGGCATTAATTGTTTTGTCGTCAGATCATATAAATAATAAATTGCCGTAAAACTTCTTCGATAAATAGGAACAATACTTGTCATGAACAGAATCTTCGTCTCATCAAAATTGAACTC
This sequence comes from Chryseobacterium gleum, assembly GCA_945877045.1. Lineage (GTDB taxonomy): Bacteria > Bacteroidota > Bacteroidia > Flavobacteriales_D > Crocinitomicaceae > UBA952. The sequence goes on along the minus strand of CAMCQW010000194.1, from coordinate 2,217 downwards.
ATAATCATCAAATGCGATCTTCAAATCCTTATACATCAACGAATTACCATTTACTAACAAAGTACCAACATCAGTTGGATCCGTTAATTTATACTTAACAATAGAGCCTTCCTCATTCATTTTTGTATAATGCTCTCCGTCTTTCATGGACTTAAAACCATCTACCCCTTTGGGGAAAAATTCATATTTTTTCCATATTTGTTCGACCGTAATATCTTGAGCGTAGAGCTGTAAACTCAAGAGAAAGAATGCACAGATAATAATTTTCATAGTAACTAACTTTTTAGGAGACGAAGATACTTGTTAAAGTTTAATTAATATATGTGGCTAAAAAATTTAATCTTAAACAACCAATGAGTTGTGTTATTAACTAAATTTTAAATTACTTTTGTAAAATAAAATTTTTAACCATGAAAATAACCGCTACCCTACTTTTTTTCTTTGCAATTAATGCTGTAGTTGCACAAACTAATTGCACCCAATTATTTATTTCAGAATACGTGGAAGGTTGGTCAAATAACAAAGCCCTAGAAATTTATAATCCTACAGCCTTACCTATTGATTTAAGTCAATATTTTGTTTCACGTTATTCAAATGGATCATCAACTGCTACAGTTGCTAATTCCATTCAATTATCAGGAACAATTGCACCGCATAATGTTTACGTTGCTGTATTAGAAAAATTAGATCCACTAGGAATGGGCCAAGAAGCTCCGATTTGGGATTCATTACAAGTTAGAGCTGATGGATTTTATTGCCCGGTATATAATACTTCTAACTGTTTCTATTGGAATGGAAATGATGCTGTTATGTTAGCAAAAGGAACTTTACCTGCATTAACTACCACATTAATTAATCCAACGAATGTACCTGGATTTGTGATCGTAGATATTTTTGGTAAAATAGGTGAAAATCCTGCGAATAATACGGGAAGTGCAGCAGGAAACGATGGTGCTTGGTCTTCGCAATTTCCTTACAGTACAGGATTGGGAACGTTGGTTACAAAAGACCACTCTATGATTCGTAAAATGGCGATTGAAAAAGGAATAAATACCCCTGTTTCTTTCTTCGATCCTTTATTAGAATGGGATTCTATTCCTGCTGTAATTGTTCGATTAGATGCAAATGGCGATACGATTTTTGGAACAAGCGGTAACCCAATTTTAGATGGAAATTGGAATTCATTAGGCTCACACGATTGCAGTTGTAATCCTGCAGCTATCAATGAAACAAGCGTTCAGGAATTAATTATGTATCCAAATCCAACATCTGGTATCGTATATTTGAAAAATGCTCAAAACATTAAGGCAGTTCAGTTAGTAAATGCTTTCGGTCAGCAAATGACATATAACACTTACGACAACAAAGCCAATTTGGCGATTGATATAGATGGTCATAAAGGAGTTTATTTCTTGAGAATTACCATGAAAAATGGATCGCAAGAAATTAAAAAAGTAATTGTAAGATAATTTCTCTCAATATATAAAAGCCGTTAAAACGGCTTTTATTATTTTATTCTTCCAATGAAGACATACCTACTTATTTTTTCCTGCGTGTTATCTTTTTTTGTCGTAGGACAGAATAAATGTTCTTTAAGCATCAAAGTTGTCGACGTAAATAAAGATATCGTTGTCGGTGCAAAGGTGATTTTAACGAGTGAAACAGATCCAAATGCTATTTTCAAAGCCATTACATCATCAGATGGAACATGTATAATTAGCAATCTAAGTTTCGGGGATTACCAGGCCAATGCCAGTATGATTGGCTTTGAGCCTATCGCACAATCCATAAAAATATCAAAAACGGAGAATACATTAACGATACTACTTGGAGGGAATCAAGAATTTGAGGAAGTGAAAGTAATTGGAAATCTTGTAAATGAAGGCAACGTTCCAGTCGCAGTTACCAAAATATCGCTGCAAAAAATAACGGAAGAATTAGGTTCTAGGGATTTACCCATGTTATTAAATGGTACTGCAGGAGTTTATGCAACGTCACAAGGTGGAGGAGATGGAGATGCAAGAATCAACGTCCGTGGTTTTGACCAACGAAATGTGGGTGTTATGATTGATGGTGTTCCAGTAAACGACATGGAAAATGGCGCTGTTTATTGGTCAAATTGGTTCGGTTTAGATGCGATAACGGCCCAAATGCAAGTTCAAAGAGGATTGGGCGCCACAAAAATTGCCATGCCTTCAATCGGTGGAACGATTAATA
>CAMCQW010000193.1 GCA_945877045.1 Chryseobacterium gleum | reverse complement strand
AGCCGATTCAAGCATTAAAGTAATAACGGTTCTAAATTGGGCTTTTCGCTGTTGAATTCCTTTCAAATCCTCCAACAACTTGTTCATGTTATTATCATCATTTTTGGGTTCACCGGCATAGCGAGCAGAATAAACGCCTGGCCTATTTTGTAAAAAAGCCACTTCCAAACCAGAATCATCTGCAAAACATGGCAATTTAAAAATGGAATAAATATACGCAGCTTTCAATGCTGAATTACCTTCCAAGGTATCGGAAGTTTCTTTTATTTCTTCCTGAAAATTCAAATCATTTAACGATAGCAATTCGATACCTGCAGGAAGTAGTTGACGGATCTCAGCCGTTTTATTTTCATTATGCGAAGCAAAAATTAATTTCATTTGATAAAAAGTTGAAGGAATTTATTTTTTATAGCTAAAACAGAAAAATTAGCCATTACTTTTTGATGACCACTCCTACCTATTTTTTCTCGTAGCGCTGGATCCAAGATAAGTTGTTCCAAATAAAGTTGCCATTCCGCAAGATCCGTAGCTAAAAACCCATTGATTCCATGGTCTACAATTTCCTTATTAACCCCAACAGGCGATACAACTGTTGGTATTCCTAATGCCATATATTGAAGTCCTTTAAAACCACATTTCCCTTCCGACCATTGATCCATTTCGAGCGGCATCACACCAATGCTAATCTGTTTTAGGTCTTCGATTTCGCTGGCTTTCTTCCATTGAATAAATGTAAAATTCGCTAAGTCAAAATGGGGGTTTTCATTTGAAATAACCACCAATGGAACATTGTATTTCTCCGAAATACTTTTGAAAACAGGCAATAATGGCAATAGGTAACGCAGCGTTGAATGTGTTCCCGTCCAACCAATGGTTAATTGTTCTTTTTGGTAATCAATAATGGAATTATGGTGGTTTTCTGTGTCAATCGATGTAGGAATAATGTGAACATCGGTATTAAATTCCCTCGCATAACTTGCCAAGTATTCATTTCCCGCGCTCACTTTTCCGGCCCATTTAATGCAATACTTAACTTTCCAATAAGCTTTCAATCGATGGAACCGGGCATTATTTTGACTGTAATTCGCCATCCAAATGGCATCGTCAAAATCATATATGTATTTCTTGCCTAGTAGTTTAGAAATGATAAACTCGAAAATTGGCGGACCGATTGGAGATGCTTCTCGATGGATAAAAACATGGTCATATTTCCAGATCGAAAAAAGCAAGATCAAGCGTTTGAAAAACCCTTTCGAAAAGCCAAAAAGTTTTTTAACGATTTTTCCTTTGCTGTAATAATGATTCCACGAGTCTAAATCTAAAAATGGGAAAACAGCATATTCATAGCCATTTTCTTCTAAAATAGGAAGATACTGTTCAAACCGGAAGCGCTGAGAAGGAGCTTCATCCGATGGATATGGCGCAAGAATAGCGATTCGTTTTTTATGCATGGCCATTATTATAAATCTTATTGTACGACTCAACACCTTGATGTAAAGAAAAAATAGTGGTAGCGGCATTGATTGTTTTTTCCTTCTCAAAGGAAAGGTCCTGGAAATTAAATTCATCAAATGCAGTCAAGGAAAGCTCATCAAAAACATAGCCTGCATTATGTTGTAGAACAATTTCTTTGGTGTCCCCAACGCCGGCGTTACAAATGATTGGAATTCCCATAGACATAAATTCTGCTTGCTTTATGGGGGAAGATGCCAACTTAGAAAATGAAGGCCGAATAAAAAATATGGCATAATCAATCCCGTGAATGTAACAAGGCATTTCTTGATAAGGAACCGATAAAACGGTAATATCTTCAATGGCTATTTGTCTTTCTTTCGCTTTTGTATGCACCAATTCTTTTGCATCTTTGGTTAAAAAAAGGAAATGAAGCTTTTCATTTTTTTGTTTTTGAATCTTGAAAAAAGCTAACATTTCATCCAACATATACCAAGTACCTAAGGAGCCAACATACCCTAAAATAATTTTATCTTTCTTCAACGATTCTAAATCATGATTTGTTTTTAGTACGTTTTCCTGATTGAATAGCTGTTGGTCAACACAACAAGGAATCACACTTATTTTTGAAGACATTGCTAAGTCGGGATATAATTCAATCAAGGCCACTTTTCCAGCATTGGTCAAGGAAACAATTGAGTCTGCTTGAGCTAACATTATTCCTTCTTTGCGTTTAATGTAATTATAAATCAAGGCAAAGATTGGATTTCTCAAATTCCATATTTTCCCCTCTACCCTTTCATCTGCCCAAAAACCACGCATATCAAATAAAAACTGGCAGGATATTTTATTTTTAAGTTGTAATCCAATAATTCCTGGCAGGTAGCTACGGCAGTGAATTAGATCGAAATGATGATGTGATTGCAAGGTAAGTGCTTTTTTCTTCATGCGCTTCAAATCGTACAAGGTAGATAGCACAGGAGGTTTTTTGGTGTAGAAAAATGGGTGCCAAGTGATTTTTGTCCCTTTTAGTTGCTGTTCAATATTGGCTCGAAACTGAAAATACGTCTCCTTTTTTTCGAAACTAATCATGTGAAATGAATGGCCAAGCTTTTCCAATCCCAACACATAGGGTAGAATTTGGGATTGTCCTAAGGCATCGGTAATCCCATCATAGGACAAATAAAGCACTTGTTTTGCCATACGAACAAAGGTACATTTTTAAAAATAAGCAATATATCCAAAATGCACCTTTCCTTGTTTTAAATCAAATGGATTCGTTAATTGCTTCCCAATCGCATAATTAATTGAAAATATGCCAATTTTCGAACCAATAGAAAAGCCTACCCCTACACCAAAAGGTTTGTCTTTACTATAACTAGCGGAACGGTCTTCATAAATTGCTTGGTCATAAAACATATATACCGCAGAGTTTTTATCCACTAAAAATCGGTACTCAATCGTCATAATCGCTTTCGATGTCCCAAAAATCTCTTCCTCGTTAAATCCACGAAGTGTTGTTAATCCCCCGAAGCGAAATCGTTCGTTTTGATAAATTATTTGCGCTTGATAAAAGTCGTAGGCAATGGCGCCCTTTAAGACATGCCTAGCCGCTAAACGAATATATTTCTCAAAAGAAATCGATCCTTTAAAAATGGTGGATGTTGAATTTGAAACCGTATCGGTTTTTGCTTCCCTACTACCAACAAACAATTCCACATTAAGTACCAGACCTTTGGAAGGATTAGGGATGTAATCCAATTCTTTTTTCAAAAATGCTAAGCCAAATGCCGATGTTTTACACGAAACCGTCTGACTAAATCCAGCACTTGATCCAGCTCCGGCTAGGCGATCACTGGAGTAATATTGATATATTCCTTTAAATAAATTGCCATTTTTTAATTGATATTGAACAGCCAATGAACCCTTCATTTCTAAAAATGTGGAATCCCTTTTATACAAATTGAATTTACCATCAAGACCAAAAGTGGTTTTAAAAAGGTATGGATAATTCACCCTTAACAGCAAGGATTGAGTAGCAGGTTGAATACTTCGCCAATTAAAATCAATCTGTTCGGCTTGTCGCATAGTATTGACCAATTTTAATTGTAACTCGCCGGTTAATCCTATTTTTTGACTTATTGGGTTGGGTTGTAAACCTAGCGCTCCGTTAAAACTGCTAATCCGAGCAGATTTTATATACAGAAATAACTCCACCCCATCGTTTGTAAATAATAATTCAGATGGTTTTACAACTTGAATATGATTAATCTGTTTTAATTTTTGATCCAAGTTTCTCCATTGTCCTTCGTTGAAGATATCGCCGATATGAATTCCCGTTATACTTTGAATAGAAGCTGCTGAGAAAGTGGAATCGCCTTTCACCTGAATGGACTTCCAAACCAACTGCCTTCCCCTATCAATTTTTAAGGATGCCTCAATCAAATCCGAAGAGATTTCAGTATTTACAAGTGATATCTCCGCAAATGGGTACCCATTTTGATTAAGACAAGCCAAAATTTGGCGTAATGTAGCGCTTAACTGAGCAGGTGACAATGATATTGATTTATTTGCTTGTTTTAATAAACCATAAAACCCCAGGCGACGCAGAAATAAATTATCTTCTTCCGAAATCATCAACGCTATCTTGTGGAATTT
>CAMCQW010000192.1 GCA_945877045.1 Chryseobacterium gleum | reverse complement strand
GATTTTTGTTTTTTTAAACATAAATCCCACCAAGCTAACATAAGTTTTACCATCAAAAAAATCAAGCTCGACACCTTTTGGTAAATAGGGTAATAATACCTCGGGCTTCACCTCGTAATTTGCCATAATTAGATTTTCCCATCGGGCTGTTAAAAAAGTATTCATCATTTTTATATTGATTTGTGAAATCTCAATTAAATTTCTTTAAAATATAACGCAATCGCTTCGATTTTAAGGCATTATAATATTCGAATTCCAAGTCTGTGTTGGTTAATAATAATAAGCGCGCTTTGAGGGTGTCTTGCCCAAGTACAAAATTAATTTCCTCGTTTTTAAGATTTAAAAAATAATTTCCCGCAAGTTCAAAGGTATCCGTAAGCTGCCCTGAATTACCCGCAAATGAAGAGGAAACAGTACCATTCACCAATTGCGCATCATCGAAAACTAAGCTACCAACCGCTTGTTCATCGTAAAAGGAAAAACCTTCATTATCTTGGTATTTTACCAGCTGAATTTGCCATGTTCCAATTAGTTTCTTTTTGAATGAATTCTCTTTTGAACAGGAAAGAAGTAGCTGAATAAAAGAAAGAATCAAGATATATTTCTTCATAGCATCATACTTTAATGAAGGCACAAGAAGCAAAAGATTTCATGGCAATAATCAAAGCAGTTGGTTCTACATCAAATTTCGGATGATGCACCCCATAATTAATCTCCTTTGTAGGGTCGGCTACGCCAATACGATAGAAACAAACCGGGGCTATTTGGCTATAAAAAGAAAAATCTTCAGAAGTCATTCTCATAGGTAATTCGATTACATTTTGATTACCGAAAAAGGTTTCTAAGCATTCTTTTGCCTTTTTGGTGACCCCCTCATCGTTATGTAAAAATGGATAACCAATAGAAATATCGATATCGATAGTCCCGCCATATTTTGCAGCGAGCTTTTCAAAATTTTCAGCCATAAGGCCATGTGCCTTTTTACGCCACGCTTCATCCATGGTACGGAAAGTGCCTTTCAAGATCGCTGAGGAAGGAATAATATTTGTTGATCCTAAAGCTTCCATTCGACCAAAAGAAATCACTTGTGGTACGTCTTGAGGTTTTTCTCTAGTTAAAACTTCTTCTGTCGATAAGATAATTTCTGCCGCAATAGATAATGGATTAACGCATTTTGCAGGTACGGCACCATGGCCACCTATACCGTTAATAGTCAAGTGGATTTCATCACAAGAAGCCATATAAAGTCCACCTTTCAAGCCAAGTTGACCACAAGGCAAATCCGGAAAAACGTGCAAGGCAAATAAGTGAGAAACTTTGGGGTTTTCTAGCACGCCATCGGCAATCATCAAGGTCGCACCCCCAGGGTTTTGCTCCTCACCAGGCTGAAAAATTAATTTAACAGGCTGAGGAAGTTCGTCTTTAATGCTCATTAGAATTTCAGCGACTCCTAAAAGCGTTGCTGTATGAAAATCATGTCCACAAGCATGCATAATTCCCGGACGTTTGGAACAATAAGTAACCTCATTTTGCTCTTGTATTGGTAATGCGTCAAGATCAGCCCTCAATGCAACGCAGATTGCCTCTTTCGGATGAAGATCATTTCTAATGATACCAACAACACCCGTTCCACCAACCTTCGTTTCATGGTGAATACCCAATTCTGTTAATCGTTCGGAAACAAAAGCCATTGTTTCAAATTCTTTATAGGATAATTCAGGGTGCTGATGTAAATGTTCCCTATATCCTTTTATCTTTAGATAAAGATCTGCTGCTTTGCGAGAAATGGCGCTAAAAATTTCAGGATTCATTGGAAGATAGATTTGAAAATCCCGCCAATAATAAGCGAAAAGAAACATAGGCCATAATACATCCAAATATAATTTGTACGATGCTAGGTGAAAGTTTTAGGGATAATTTTGAACCGATAAACCCACCAATAAAAAATGTGAGTGCTATAATCAACCCGAATTTCCAATTGACCTGTCCTTGCTTCCAATAATTAAAAACAGCCAAAAACACAACGGGCATACAAAGAATAAATAAAGAAGTTCCTTGTGCTTCATGCTGAGACAAACCTAACAAAAACACCAAGGAAGGAACAATGATAATTCCACCACCAACCCCTACAAATCCACTTAAAATACCCGCCATAAGACCAGTAATAGCAAGAATTATTATTGTTTGTATTGTCATGATTAATTCAAAATTAACATAAAGTTTTGAATCACTAATCTATTAGTAGATTACATCCCTTTAAATCCGCCATTTCAATACGGCCTTCCAAAACAAAACCAGCCTTCAAAACCCTTCCCATATCTTGTGTCGCAATAAAGCTACAACTATGTAAATTTGCTAAATCAATAATATTGACGCCTCCTTTTTTTCCATCTTCAAGCAATTGCAAAGGATCATACACATCACGGATTAAGACTTTCATCCAAGGCGGACAATGAAAAACACCCTCTTGCTTACTGTAAGCTTGAGAAAGTAATTCGGTCATACCATATTCAGAATAAACGGAAGATAAATTCAATTTTTCTTTTAAAACTGCATGTAATTCAGCTTTGGAGAGTTCTTGACGGCGTCCTTTCATTCCACCTGTTTCAATTACAATCGCTTCGGCTAAATCTACACCGTGGTCGGCTATGTCTAATAAGGCATAGGAGACACCAATAATTACTGGAACTTTCCCTAAGGAAATTGCTTCTAAGTAAGCCGTTTTTAGCGTCGCTACATCTCCCAACAAAAATTGAGACAAGGAATTATTGGATTGAGAAATCAGTTCATTGACCATGAAGACTAAACTTGAATCTCCTTGGCTTATATAATTGGGTAATAAAGCCAAGATAACTTGGTTTTCTGGTGGACCTATTGACTGTCGATAAGCTAATGAAAAGGATTTTTTATACAAGTCTATATCACCCACAAAATGGGAGCTCCTGGAATCTCCCCCAGTCCCACTACTTTTAAAAATTGCTGCTGCATTATTAAATGTATCCGAAAGAATAGCGTGCTGCTTAAAAAACTCAATTGGTAAAAATGGAATTTCATTCAAAGAAATGGGTTCAGGACGATTGAGTAATCGAACATAGTCTCCATAAACTTTACAATGCGTCTTTTGATAATGATAAATCTCTAAAGCGAGGATTTCAAAATCAGAAGGAGAGGAGATTTCCGTAAAAATATCGAATGAAAACACTTTCCAAAATTAGCAAAAATCGTGGATTAAGTAAAATGGGGAAATTAAAAAAAGATAAATTAATATTATTGCGCTGTGTAAGTTATTACTATTTCGTCGCCATTCTGAATATTACTCACCTTTAATTCACTGTTGGTTAATTTAAGGATTTCGAAAGTTTGTGTGCCTGTAGGGTCAGTTAATATTAAGTCTTCGTTATCATCACTGAATGCCCAGCTTCCAGAATAAGTAAAAGGTTGCGAAAAAATTGTTAAATCAGCATCAAGGGTACCATCCTTTTTTAAAGTCATGGTTATTGAATATGACATAGGATCGGGAGTTACATCTATCCCATTTTGCTTCTGCGCTGTAAATTTCCAAGTATTCGTAATTCGAGCTTTTTTGCTTAAAAAAGTAAAATTAGGGCCTTCCTCATATTTTCCACATGACGAAAAACCCGCTCCTAAAAAGGCTAAAAGAAAGAAACAAAAAAATGATTGAATTAGTATTTTCATTATATTAGATTTAGTGGTGAAATTAAGTTCTTGAAATTTTACAAATGTTATTCATACTGTTTTATAAAATTAACATTTTCTTTCTCTATTTTGGACAAATAAGCTGTTACATCGTTGTTCAGAGGTCTATACCATGACTGGTTACTAAAATGCTGAATCATATCAGACGTTTTAAAAATATAACCGTGCCGCGCAAAAATTTCATTTCGCATAATCTTAAGATCTCTTGAGCTCAAATATTCAACGTCAGAATCATACAAATATCGCTGAGAACCTTGAGGGAATTGTCCAGCTCCTGCAGCAAAATAACTTGAATTAGCATTTGCATTTTTCTTATTTTTTAACTTATTTATTTCAGCATCTTTTTCCTCTATCGTTTTCTTTAAATCTGCTTCTTTGTCTCTTGAAATAGCTTCATTTTGCATTTGT
>CAMCQW010000191.1 GCA_945877045.1 Chryseobacterium gleum | reverse complement strand
AACAACACCCGTAAATTCCATTTCCATGAAACAAATCGGCATCAGTGCCGGACTTGGTTTTAATCTTGTCACCAAGCGAAAGAGTGAATCCGTTATTTTTGATCAAATAAATGAATAGGACAGACGAGGTAACTATTCAAAGTATAAATTAATTGCTTCAGTTATAAATCAATCCACCTAAGTCACATTATTTAATTCATGCGCTGCACGATATATTGTCGCTAATTCGTTTACGATCAACGCAGAAGCGCCCCATAACCATTTGTCCCCAATAGTAAAACCGGGCACTTTTGTCGGTTTATTTCCTTTCACAAACTCGACTTCACGGTATTGTATGGCATTTTGTGCTGTGAACGAAGATAAGGAGCCGATGATAATCCCCTCAACTTCTCGTTCATTTGCGATGAGTTCTGGTAACTTTTCATGAAGAATGACGAAGGGATAAACATCAAAATTCGAAATAGGAATGTATACTGGAGTAAGTTCTCCGATATATTCACCAACGCTTATTGAAAGTCCGATCTCCTCTTCCGATTCACGTCTTGCTGTAGATAATAGATCAAGATCATCCGTTTCTACTTTTCCGCCCGGAAATGCAATTTGCCCGCTGTGTGCACCACTATACTTCGATCGTTCGATTAAAATAATGGATACCTCATTCGTTTCTTCAATAACTATATGAATGGCAACGGCAGATGGAATTGGATTTATTGCCTTGTAACGGACTTCACTAGAAACTTTTCTTCCTGATGGGAGGAGAGGGAGGTGCGCAATTTCACCCGGTAATTGCTTTGTTAATAACTCAATAAAGTGTACTCTAAACGACATTAATTCTTTGTTTCAAGAATAAATGTAGCCATAAAATGTGGATGTGTAGATTTACTTTCAGCAATTTCCATTCATTCTACTTAATTTATGTTTTTTTTAAACACCCCTAAAAAAATAGGGGGTGTTGTTGAAAAATTGTTAATTATTTTATAATTGCATCTATTAATAATCCTAAATTTGTAAAAAAATATTAAAATATGGCAACAAAACGATTAAATGCGTATCAAGATGTATTGAATCGCGAACCGATAAACATCGATTACGAGGGAAAATTATCTGATTTATTTGGAATGAATGTTTTTCACGCTGAAATGATGCGCGAATACCTGCCATCTGACACCTATAAATCTATGATGGCTTCCATGCACCATGGCGTTCGCTTGGATAGGAAAAATGCAGATCAAGTTGCCTCTGCCATGAAAGATTGGGCTATTTCAAAGGGAGCAACCCATTATACCCACTGGTTTCAGCCTTTAACAGGATCAACTGCCGAAAAGCATGATGCGTTTTTTAAACCCATCGGACCAGGTAAAGCCATTGAGCGTTTTGACGGTGATTTATTAGTACAGCAAGAACCAGATGCTTCTTCATTTCCGAATGGAGGGATACGAAATACCTTTGAGGCACGTGGATATACTGCTTGGGATCCGTCCTCACCTGCTTTTGTGATTGGTAAAACCTTGTGCATTCCAACCATTTTTATTTCTTACACAGGCGAATCCCTCGATTTTAAAATGCCTTTAATTCGTGCCTTAGCCGCGATTGATCATGCTGCTGTTGAAATCTGTCAGTTTTTTGATAAAAATATCGCTAAAGTCAATGCTACTTTAGGATGGGAACAAGAATATTTCTTGATAGATCAAGCCTTATTTAATGCTCGTCCGGATTTATTATTGACTGGTCGTGCCTTATTTGGCCATGCTCCTGCAAAAGGACAACAACTGGACGACCATTATTTTGGTTCCATACCAGAGCGGGTACATGCCTACATGCGTGACTATGAAATTGAGTCCTTGAAACTTGGAATTCCAGTAACAACAAGACACAATGAGGTGGCACCGAATCAATTTGAATGTGCGCCAATTTTTGAAGAATGCAATCTCGCCAACGACCATAATTTGTTGTTGATGGACGTGATGGAAAAGGTTGCTCGCAAGCATAATTTTCGAGTTTTGTTGCACGAGAAACCATTTAAAGGGGTCAATGGATCAGGGAAGCATAATAATTGGTCGCTCGGGACAGATACTGGAGTCAACTTATTAGCGCCAGGTAAAAATCCCAAATCGAATCTTCAATTTCTAACCTTTTTTGTTAATACCATCAAAGCGATTCATGATCATGCTGATTTATTGCGTGCTGCGATAGCGTCCGCAGGAAATGACCATCGATTGGGAGCCAATGAAGCGCCACCAGCGATCATATCAGTTTTTATTGGGACGCAATTGTCTAGTTTGTTAGATGAACTTGAAAAAAACATTAAGGCGGGGAAAATGACACCCCAAGATAAAACAGAATTAAAATTAAACATCGGCAAAATACCACAAATTTTACTCGATAATACTGATAGAAATCGCACCTCTCCGTTTGCCTTTACGGGGAATAAATTTGAATTTAGGGCGGTAGGCTCTTCGGCAAATTGCGCATCAGCGATGATTGTAATAAATACAATTGTTGCCAATCAGTTGAAAATTTTCAAAAAATCCATTGATTCACGTATGTTAGAAGGTGAGGGGAAAGATGAGGCAATTTTAAAAGAGCTTCAAGTACTCATCAAAAGTTCAAAGAAGATCCGTTTTGAAGGAAACGGTTACGGAGATGAGTGGATGAAAGAGGCCGAGGGACGTGGTTTAACAAATATAAAAGACACTCCCCGTGCCATTAAAATTTGGCAAGGAAAAAATGTAGCGAAGCTTTTTGATGATATGGGAGTGTTAAGTCCGAGGGAATTAGAAGCAAGAACCGAAATTGAATTTGAAAGTTACATTTTAAAAATTCAAATCGAATCTCGATTAATGGGGGATATTGTCCAAAATTATTTTATTCCAGCGGCAGTTGAATATCAAAATAAACTATTGAAAAATGTACAAGGCTTGATGCATGTATTTGGTGAAAAGGAAGGTAAAAACCAAGCGCAAGCTCAGATTGAGCTGCTAACAAAAATTAGTGAGCACCTTAATTTAATGAAGAAATCGGCTGATATAATGTTGAAAGAAAGAAAATTAGCAAATAAGATAGCCCATGCCGAAGAAAAAGCCATCGCATATTGTGATAATGTTAAGATTCACTTCGATGAAATTCGTTATCATGCAGATAAATTAGAACTGCTTGTAGAAGATGAATTGTGGCCATTGCCTAAGTTTCGCGAAATGTTATTCACACGTTAGACTTTTGGTGTTATTTTTATGTAATTATTAAATAAAAATAGCAACCTTTATTTTTGTAATTAGTTAGGTAGATAAACACTATATTTGTTACTAATTAACTATTAAAATTACGCGTGAGAAAAAAGTGCCGGCAGTTAGTTAAATTACTTTATTTACTTCTGTTTATTTCTTTAGGTCATGTTTATGGTCAGGCTAGTTTTACGACGAGTCCAGTCGCTGTTAACGGAACCATTACACTTTGCCAAGGTAATGCTATAACGTATACCAATACTTCAACAGGAACTAATAATAACACCAATTATAATTGGACATTTCAGGGTGGTAATCCGAATAATGGAAACCAGATTGGGCCATACACTGTAAATTATAACAACAACGGTAATTTTACAACCACCTTAAGTTTGGGTGGGGGTAATACAGCAACTGTAAATGTCGTGGTAACTAACAATGCTGCCCCACAGGCAGTTTTAACCATGAACAATAATGGTAACTATACAAGTATTGTTTACAACGGAGCAACTATATTTCGTAAATGTGGTGGAAATTCTATTGGTAACTTTAACTTCACCGATCCAAACATTGCTTCTAATCCTGCTGGGACAACTTACTTGATTAGTTGGGGAGACAATACAACTTCAACTATTCCTGCAGGTGCGGCACCTCAATGGCCACATACCTATACGGGACAAGGGAATTACACCTTATCATACACAGTAACATATCCAGGCGGTTGCACTACAACAAGCACTTATCAAGTTTACGTTGGGAATTTTGCGCCAGCTATAACCTTGGCAGGTTCTGGTTCATCTTCGTGTTTACCAAATAATTATGCTTTTACCTTAGGAACTTCAACCACACCATCTATAGGAACTACTTTTCAAGTTATTTACAACGATGGTTCGCCTACCACTTTTATAAATGGAT
>CAMCQW010000190.1 GCA_945877045.1 Chryseobacterium gleum | reverse complement strand
GTGTATCAATCGGTATGTGGTGGTTGCGGTGGATATAGTGATTTTCCAACTAGTCCTGGGGCTTGGTCTCCATCAAATAATAGTTCTAATTGCAACAACCTACTTTTTAAATTTGATTTTCAAATAATCCCCAATGCTCAATTTTCGACTAGTACCAATATTGGTTGCGAGGACTTTGTCGTATACTTCAATAATTCATCATCGTTGCTGGATCAGTATTTATGGGATTTTGGTAATAATAATACAACATCAACTGTTTACAACCCTGTTGTTACGTATACGGAACCAGGGGTCTACAATGTATTTCTGTATGTTACTGATAGCGTTTGCGCTTTAACAGATACAGCGCAAATTACAATTACGGTCTTAGATTCTATTTCGTTTACGTTATTAGATACCATTAATTTATGTTCCAATCTCCCTTATTTATTATCGGTAAGTCCAAATGGGCTTTCTAATTCTGTAATTTGGTCGCTGAATAGTAATCTTTCTAATCCTTTAAATAATCCCTTGGATTCTTCCATTATAGTCACAAACCCTGGAATGTATTATGTAGAGGTGGGGAATGGGCTATGTAGTCATTTAGATAGTGTTTTTGTCAATTTCAATGTCCCAATTACGGCTGTATTTTTACCTTCAATTATTGGTGGATGCGCTCCCATTACGGTTGATTTTGATAATTCATCCAGTGTTACGAGTAATTTTTATTGGGATTTTGGAAATGGTGTGGTGGATTCTGTCAACTATAGCCCTTCTATTACCTATTCTCAACCTGGTACCTATATAGTAACTCTTTTCATCTTAGATACAGCCTGCGCAGGAGTAGATTCTGCTTCATTTACTATTAATGTTTCCCCTTCCATTACAGTTTCCTTAGCGGATGTTGTAAATATTTGTACGAGTAACCCAATTAGCTTGGTTCCAACGGTGAGTGGTGGTGCAAATTATTTTATCTGGTCTTCCAATAATCAATTTAGTGACACCTTAAATGCGAGTGTGTTGGATACAACGCTCTTCTTAATTGATCCTCAGCCTGGGTACTATTATTTTCAGGCGGGAAACAATGATTGCTCTATAATGGATAGTGTTTTAATTGGGATTTTTAGTAATGAACTGAATTTAACAGCTTCCAATACGCTTTGTTTAGGTGATAGTTTACTGGCTTCGGTTATTAATTCTGGGCAGGAATTATTTACGTATGAATGGTCTCCTTTGCCAATTATCCTAAATCCAAGTAATTCAAGTCAGGTATATGTTCAGCCTTTGTCTTCTCAATATATTTATGTGGAGGCCACATCGGCAAATAATTGTGTGGTGAATGATTCGGTTTTTGTAAACGTATTTTACCTCGATCCTAGCTCTGTCGTTGCGTCTGCTCAACCAACATTGGTGGTGCCGGGTTCACAAGTTTTACTGAGCGGCTTGCCTGGCGGGATGACAACGTATTCTTGGACGCCTATCGCGGGTTTGAATACACCAACTCTGCAGAACACGTTTGCAACGGTTCAACAAACTACTGTTTTTACACTAACTGTATCTGATGGTGTTTGTTTTGTTAGTGATACAACAGAAGTGAAGGTGTATGAAATAATTTGTGATGATCCGTATGTCTTTGTCCCAAATGCATTTTCACCCAACGGTGATGGGAATAATGATGTCTTGTATGTAAGAGGTCTATGGGTTGAAAAAGTGATTTTCCGTGTATTTGACAGATGGGGAGAGCTAGTCTTTGAATCCGATCAAATTGCAAATGGCTGGGATGGCACCTTCCAAGGAAGGAAATTAGCGCCGGATGTATTTGACTATTACCTAGATGTAACGTGTATCGGTGGGTTGAAATCAATTAGTAAAGGGAACGTAACATTAATGAAATAAACTATGAAAAAAATTATTACTTCGAATTCGGAGAAATTCCTCGAAAAATATTTAAATAACGCTAGTCCAACAGGGTTTGAGTCGGAAGGACAAAAATTATGGTTGGAATATATCAAACCTTATATTGATGATTATTTTGTTGATAATTACGGCTCCGTTGCTGGGATAATTAATCCAGGAATGGATTATAAAGTGGTTATCGAAGCGCATGCCGATGAAATTTCATGGTTTGTGCATTATATCACCAAAGATGGTTTTATCTATTTAAAACGAAATGGTGGTTCGGATCACATGATTGCGCCTTCTAAACGGGTAAACATTCATACAGATAAAGGCATTGTAAAAGCTATTTTTGGTTGGCCTGCCATTCATATGCGTCATACCAAAGAAGAAACGCCAAGCATGAAAAATATCTTTTTAGATTGCGGTTGCGCTTCAAAAGAAGAAGTAGAGAAATTGGGCGTTCATGTGGGTTGCGTGGCAACTTTTGAGGATGAATTCATGATTCTTAATAAAAATAAATACGTTGGACGTGCCTTGGATAATAGAGTAGGTGGCTTTATGATTGCTGAAGTAGCTCGCTTATTAAAAGAAACTAAAACTGTTCTTCCATTTACTTTGTATGTGGTTAATGCCGTTCAAGAGGAAATTGGTCTGCGTGGCGCTGAAATGATTGCGCATAAAATTAAACCGGATGTGGCATTGATTACGGATGTTTGTCATGATACCGCTACGCCTATGGTTGATAAAATAGAAAATGGCGATCAAAAGTCGGGAGATGGTCCCGTATTGACCTATGGTCCAGCTGTTCAAAATAATTTCTTGAAGCTAATAATTAAAGCCGCAGATAAAAATAAAATTCCTTTTCAACGGGCAGCTGTTTCTCGCTCTACGGGAACGGATACGGATGCTTTTGCTTATTCCAATGAAGGAGTTACCAGTGCATTGATATCCTTACCATTGCGTTACATGCACACAACGGTTGAAACGGTGCATAAGGAGGATGTCGAAAATTGTATCCGTCTTATTTTTGAATCCTTGAAGACCATAAAGCAAGGACAAGACTTTAGGTATTTAAAATAGTTTCTCTAAACTTAGTATTTCCGAATAATAACCATTCTGGAAATTTTATAATCTATATTCTTGATGAGATTTACTTATCATGAATAATGACCAAGGCTTCTTTTTTGACGTCTCCAATGGAGATATAATATAAACCATCTGAAAAATAATCAATTCGCACCTCAGATTTTAGTTCTGTAATTTTTCCATGGGTGATTTCTCTGCCTAGCTGGTCAGTGATACTGTATTCGCGTCCAACTAAATTAGCTTCGCATTGAATCGTGATTTCGTATGCGGTAGGGTTAGGGTAAAATATGAAGCTAATCTCTTTTTCCGAAATGCCAGCACAAGGGCTTGATTCAATCAATATGTCATCTGTTGCACTACAGTTATTCGCATCGGTAATGGTTACTTGATAGATTCCTGCAGAGTCCGCAGAAATAGAATTTCCAGATAAACCATTGTTCCATATGTAAGTTGAATTAGGACTTCCGTTGGCTTGAATAATGATAGGAAAGTTATCTTCACAGACTATGGTGTCAGCGCCAAGGGAGACGGTTGGCAAGGCATTTACGGTTACCATGACTTGATCAGATGCCGAACAACCGTTAGCACCTGTTCCACTTACTGTGTAAGTTTGTGTGGAAGTTGGGGTGAAGGCAAGACCATTTTGAACGTTGTTGTTCCAAACGTAAGTATTCGCCCCGCTGGCTGTTAAGCTAAGTGAAGCGCCTGCGCAAATGCTTTGATCTTGACCAGCTGATACCGTTGGATTTTGAAGCACAGTAATGGTTACTTGATCCGTTCCGAAACATCCGTTGGCATCAGTTCCTGTTACGGTGTATGTTGTAGTGGCAGTAGGGGTGAAGGCAGCACCATTTTGAACGTTATTGTTCCAAACATAGCTTGCAGCTCCTGAACCATTAAGTATAGCTGTATTTCCAGCGCAAATGCTTTGGTCATTTCCACCAGAGACATTGATGTTACAAATGATAACATTTTGACATATAAATTCAGAGGAATTGGTTCCATTTATTTGAAGGGCGCCAATTGAATTGCTAATGGTTATAGGTGAGGTAAAATTCCATGTGCCAGCTCCATTAGCTGTGGTAAAACCTATGTATTTATAGCCCTGACAAGGAAATAGGTTATTTGAAAAATAAATTTCTACTCGTGCTCCTGCTTGAGCATTACCAGAT
>CAMCQW010000189.1 GCA_945877045.1 Chryseobacterium gleum | reverse complement strand
AGTATTCGCACATGGTTACGGATATAATTAGTGAGGCGGTTCCCTTGTATGAAAAATCTTCCATTGATGAATTTTATATTGATTTTACAGGAATGGATCGTTTTTTTGGAGCCTTTAATTATGCTTCAGAATTGAGGCAACGCATTTTGCGTGAAACAGGATTGCCTATTTCTTTTGGTTTGTCGCAAAATAAAACGGTCTCAAAAATTGCAACTGGAGAAGCGAAACCCAACAATCAGCTACATGTCGATCTTGGTACTGAGCGTGATTTTTTAGCGCCTTTATCCATTCGTAAAATTCCAATGGTCGGTATAAAAACCTATCAATCCTTATGTAACCTAGGCGTACGAAAAATTAAAACGATTCAAGAAATGCCCATTGAAATGATGCAAAGTGCTTTAGGTGAAAATGGGGTAAGTATTTGGAAGAAAGCCCAGGGTGTAGATGATTCGCCGGTTGAGCAATATAGTGAACGGAAATCCATTTCCAAGGAGCGGACTTTTGATCAAGATACGATTGACATCGTCATGCTTCGAGGTGTTTTAGTTGCCATGGTTGAAAATATGGCCTTGCAATTGCGCAGGGAAAATAAATTGACGGGGTGCGTAACCGTTAAAATTCGTTACGCTGATTTTCAAACGCAAACGTTACAAAAAAGCATTCCTTATACGGCTGCTGATCATGATTTATTTCCCATTGCTAAGGATTTGTTTGAACGAATATTTCAGCGGCGTATATTGATTCGCTTAATTGGTTTGAGGTATAGCGCACTTGTTGCGGGCAATCACCAACTTAGCTTGTTTGATGAATCAATTGATTACGCTAGTTTGTACAGGTCCTTGGATCATATACGCAATCGCTATGGCGATCGTGCGGTGATGCGTGCGATTGGTATGGATACCAGTAGAATGGATTAAGGCATTTCCGCTTTTTTCCTTCGCTATATTGATAGATAGTTAATAGTTATTTACTCAGATTTTTTTCATTGTATGAAAACCTATTCCTACTTCAGTTTAAAATATGGAGTAATCTCTCCCGATGCAATCGTGGAATGGGCTGTGGATAACGGGTATTCTGCCGTCTGCCTTACCGATATTAACGCTACAGGCGCTGCCTTATCTTTTGTGCGTGCGGCTCAACGGTGTGGAATTAAGCCAATCGTTGGTGCAGAGATCAGAAATGGGATGGTAATTCAAGCGACGGTAATCGCTAAAAATAACGATGGTTTCAATGAATTAAATCTTTTTTTGACTGAACACATTCATGGTAATAAGTCATTTCCGGATCGCCTTCCTGCTTTTGCTAATTGCTATATTTTTTATCCTTTACGAACTGATTTTACAGATTTAGGACCGAATGAGTTTTTTCAAATCCAACATGCCGATCTTACGAATATTCCTCTAAAATTTAAGCATCTATCAGCGGAAAAAATGTATGCCTTGGAGCCCATGCTTTTTCGGAATAAACGCGATTTTAATACCCATCGATTACTTCGAGCCATCCACCATAATACACTCTTATCCAAATTAGCTAAAAAGGAACAAGCCAATGAAAAAGAACGGTTTCTGTCGGCAAATGATTTAGTAAAGATGTACGGAGAGGAGGTGCAATACCTGGATAGAACGCAAAAGTTGTTGGCGTCTTGTCAGGTAAATTTTGAGTTTGGAGATCACGCAACTCCACAAAATCCCGTTTCATATACCGGCAGTGTGAAAGAAGATGAGGAAATGTTGCGCCAGCTTTGCGCGGATGGTTTAGCGTATCGTTATCCAACGATAACAGATGAAATAATTGCGCGAATTGAGATGGAAATTGATATAATTGCTCAGAAAGATTTCCTATCTTATTTTTTGATGGCTTGGGATTTTACTTCTTTTGCGAGGTCACAGCATTTTTTTTATGTGGGAAGAGGAAGTGGTGCCAATAGTATCGTCGCTTATTTATTGAGAATAACGGATGTTGATCCCTTGGAATTAGATCTCTATTTTGAACGCTTTATCAACCTTTATCGGAAAAATCCTCCCGATTTTGATATTGATTTTTCCTGGCGCGATCGCGACAAAGTGATTGATTATATTTTTAAGCGTTATCCCAATGCAGCTTGGTTATGCACCTATAATACCTTTCAATATCGCGCTACTATTCGTGAGCTTGGAAAAGTTTTTGGTTTGCCTAAAACGGAAATTGATAAGCTTAGTCGCCATAAAATTCCCGAATCAAATTTAGATGCCATCTCAAAATTGGTCATTCGCTATAGCACGTACCTTCATGGTATTCCTTCTCACCTTAGCGTGCATTCAGGAGGAATTGTAGTAAGTGAAAAACCAATAACTTCGTATTCAGCGACTTTTTTGCCGCCAAAAGGCTACCCAACAACACAATTTTCGATGTTAGAAGCGGAAGATGTTGGCTTGTATAAATTTGATGTGTTGAGTCAGCGTGGCTTAGGAAAAATAAGGGAATGTTTGGATATTATCGCTTATAATCAAGCGGAAAATCCGCCTCATGACATCCATGATATTGCTTATTTTAAGGAGGATAAAGCCATTAAGTCTTTGTTGCTCGAAGCGAAAGCATTGGGTTGTTTTTATGTGGAATCACCAGCCATGCGTATGTTGATGATAAAACTAAAAGTTAGCACGTATTTGGAATTGGTTGCCGCGAGTTCAATTATTCGACCGGGAGTTTCGCAATCTGGTATGATGCGTGAATATATATTGCGTCATCGGAATCCTTCGCGTCGAAATGAAGCGCACCCTATTTTATTGGAAATTATGCCTGAAACTTATGGCGTAATGGTGTATCAAGAAGATGTGATTAAGGTGGCTCATTATTTTGCCGGATTAAGCCTTGCAGAATCAGATGTGTTGCGCAGGGGGATGTCGGGAAAGTTTCGATCAAGGGATGAATTTCAAGGAGTTCGCGATTTGTTTTTTAGTAATTGTACTATAAAAGGCTATGATGAATCGCTCATAGCTACTATTTGGCAGCAAATAGAAAGTTTTGCTGGTTATGCTTTTTCAAAAGGTCATTCGGCTTCTTATGCTGTTGAAAGTTACCAAAGTCTTTATTTGAAAGCGCATTATCCCTTGGAATATATGACAGCAACGATTAATAATTTCGGGGGGTTTTACAGCACTGAAATGTATGTCCATGAAGCACGTCGTTTTGGTGCTGTAATAGAAGCGCCATCCATTAACGAGGGTGATTACACCTCTATTTTAATTGGAAATCGTTTGATTCTTGGATTCGTTTTAGTAGCAGGAATTGAAGCAAATTGTGTACGAGCTATTTTGAAAGAACGCCTTGAAAATGGTGCTTTTCTTGATTTTGATCAATTGATGCAACGTATCTACATTCCCTTGGAACAACTCTCGCTACTCATTCGCATTGGAGCATTACGTGATTTTTCAGAGGAGCGGAAAACATTGTTGTGGAAGTCCCATTTTTACTTAACTAAAATGGCTCCCAAATCGAAACAACATACCCTTTTTAACACGCCAGCCGTTTCTTTCCAGTTACCTGAATTAGAAGAACAAGTATTAGATGAAACGTTTGAACAAATGGAGTTAATGGGCTTTCCGCTATGTAATCCATTCGAATTGTTAGCGAAACCATTACCACAGCATACACTGGCACGTCAAATACCACAATCATTGGGATTAATTATTGAGCTTTATGGCTATTTAGTAACCGTAAAATATTCCAAAACATTGAAGGGAAGTGTCATGAATTTCGGCACATTAATCGACGTGGAAGGAGATACAATCGATACCGTTCATTTCCCGGAATCACTTCGTAAATATCCATTTATGGGAAAAGGCATTTATCGCATGAAAGGGCGCGTTACGGAGGAATTTGGCTATTATTCGCTCGAGGTAGGTGAAATGGAAAAGTTGCGCTTTATCGATGATGTAAGATTTGGATGAAATGGATTAGTGTCTTTAATTGCTCATCTAGCAATATCGGGCCTTTCGACTACGCTCAATTCACTTCTAAATTGCTCGTCGAGCGGAATTGGAAAGAGCATTACTGAACGTAGCAAAATGAGTAAATAAAAACTATATTAATAAAAATTACTAAATTTAAACTTTAACAAATGCTCCAACGATTAAATATCCAAATATGAAATATATATCTTT
>CAMCQW010000188.1 GCA_945877045.1 Chryseobacterium gleum | reverse complement strand
GGTTTGGCAGTTGGTCGAGGGGTGATTTCCGAAGGTGTTATCGATGATTGGGAGCGAATGATTGACACGAATATTAAAGGATTGTTGTATGTAAGTAGGTTCGTTGCTCCGATCATGCAATCAAATAAGCAGGGCCATATTTTCAATGTGTCAAGTATAGCAGGCAAAGAAGTGTATGCAGGCGGAAATGTTTATTGTGCAACGAAACATGCGGTAGATGCCTTGTCAAAAGCCATGCGCATTGATTTAGTGCAGGATAATATTAAAGTGACCAACGTTGCTCCTGGAGCCACCGAGACTGAATTTTCAATCGTTCGCTTTAAAGGGGACGCTGATTTAGCAAAATCTGTTTATAATGGTTTTGAGGCATTGAAGGCAGATGATATTGCTGAGGTAATCGTATTCGCGGCAACTCGTCCTGCACATGTGAATTTAAATGATATAACCATCATGCCTACTGCGCAAGCGAGTGCAACCGTAATTCATAAATCAATATGAAAATAGAATTGGGTAGGTGTTGTTATCGATTCGTAAAAAATAGAGTCCATGAAAATCATTAATTGGTAAGCTGGAGGCTTTGTTTTCAATTTCCATGATTCTCTTGCCTTGGAGATCTTCAATAAATACTTTTCTGAACGGAACATTAATCCCTAATTCAATAATCCCTTCATTGCTGAATTGGTGACTTAGTTTAAAAGGTGCTTGACTTGATAAAGGTTCTAATCCATTCGTTTCTTCAAAATAAGTAGTGAAATTGAAAGTAAATAGTTTGGCAGGAATGGTAATAATATTCACCACTTTTTCTGCACTCACATACCCGGTTCCATTATCGCTTAATGTTATTCCTTCTGTTTGAGAAACAGTAAGTACATTTCCTATTTCAATTCTTCTTTTATTCCCTGAAAAAATAAAATTCGCTGCATGATCCCACAGACACCAAATGAAGCTGGTATAAAAATTATTCCCATTGTTTTTATACCCTAACAAATAGGATCTATTATTTATTGTGTCTCTGCAGGCATCCGTTAGTAAGCCATCAACATCAAACTGAGAAAGAAATGCCGCATTTAAGGTGTCTGTCCAATAGTTGGGTAATCCATAACATTTCGTTTGTAGATCCACCCAGTTTTTGCTAAAAAGGAAAAGTGAATCTTCCGTTGCATAAAATGCTTCACAATCAAAATTATTCGCATTATAAGCACTCGTAAAATTGAGTTGATCAGCCCACCTAAAGTTCATTTTTTCAGCTATAACAGTGTCTATGGCATTATTGATTACCTCGGACTTTAAGAGCCTATAAATACATAAATCTGTTCTGTTTCCATTGTTGTTTCCAAAGTCGCCAAGGTAAAAATACGTGGAGTCTGCCGTCATTGCTTCCCAATCTACGTTCGTAGCATTGGCTATATGGATGGTCCTAATTATTGCGCCATTCGCCATGACTTCATATACCTTGGTACCACTGCCAGAATCATTGAACGTGTAAAGTTTTCCATCCGCCCAAACAAGTCCTGAATTCTCACTTAACGTATCGTTTAAATTAGCGACTAAGTTCAGGGAATAATTTGTTGGATTATACAAGCAAGACCCATCATTTATAGTCGCAGAAGCATTGAAATTCGTCGCTTGGGAATCGGTGCAACCAAACTGTCCATAAATAGTTGGGCTGAATAGTATAGCAACAAGAAAGGTAAATTGCCTCATTAAAAAAGTTTTTGTTCCCAATTACTAGCTTCTTCTTTACTAATTAGCTTCATTTGGTTTAAATAGTGGACAACCAATTCAAAATCGGACAGCTTGATTTGGCCATCAGTGCTCCACTCTGTATCAGCCAACCACATTGAAACTTGGGAGACTGATAAATTATAGCGCCAGGAAATGATCGCAGTGGCATCTGTATTATTTTTCAATGCACTTGCTTTAAGTTGTACTATGTCACAAATACCTTTTATTAGCTCAGGGTTTTCTTTGGCTATTTTTTTGTTAACCGCAATGACAAAACAGGGCCAAGGGGTTTTTACTTCACCTACGCGTCTGCATTTATTTTGGTCGACAAAGGGTTGAGTTGTATATTTTTCCCAAAGAAATCCTTGTGATTCATTTTGGTTTAAGGACCACAGCCCCCCATAAATATCTCCTACAACATTAAAAGTAAGCTTAGCTAAATCCCAATTTTTTTGATAAGCATTTACAACGGCCATTAGATGAGACCCAGAAGCTTCTCTTGATATTGCGAATGCTTTATTTTCAAGGTCTTCTACGCAGTTAAAAGAAGATGAAAAAGGCACATGGATCCCCCATGAAAGTGGCGATTGCACATAAACGGCCACAATTGTTGCATCAAGGCCTTGTAAAATTGCTTTGGTAATTCCCTCGGTTAATAAAACCGCGATGTCTATAGAACCTGTTTGTAATCCTTTAATCATTTGACCGGTTCCACCGCTCATATCAGCCCAATGTAATTCTACTCCATTTTTATGAAAGTCTCCATCTTCAATAGCTAATCGCCAAGGAAGGTTAAAATGTTCAGGTACGCCACCGATTTTAAATTGTTTCATTTCCCCTCTTCTAAGAATTGTTTATCAAATAAGTTTTTATAATACCCTCCTTTTTTTAAGAGGACTTTGTGCGTGCCTAGTTCTACTATTTCGCCTTTCTCTAAAACAACGATCTTATCTGCTTTTTGAATGGTTGATAATCTATGAGCAATAATAATGGAAGTCCTGTTTTGCGTAAGTTTATCTGTCGCCTTTTGAATTAGTTCTTCTGATTCGTTGTCAAGGCTGGAGGTAGCTTCATCAAGAATTAAGATGACAGGGTTATATAAGTAGGCACGAATGAAGGCTAATAATTGGCGCTGCCCCACACTAAGCGCCCCTCCACGTTCACCAATAGTATAATCATAAGTGTCCGGTAATTTTGAAATGAAGCCATCAGCGCCTACTGCTTTTGCAGCTAAAATCACTTCTTCTCTTGTTATGTTTTTATTTCCTAAAGTGATGTTATTGTGAATCGTATCTGAAAATAAAAAAACGTCTTGTAACACAATAGCGATATTGGCTCTTAGTAGATTTAGCTGTATGGTCTTAAGGTCTGTTTCCCCAATAAATATAGCTCCTTTTTCATAGTCGTAAAAACGACCTAATAGGTTGATGAGGGTTGTCTTTCCTGAACCTGTTGCGCCTACGAAAGCGATTGTCTTTCCTTTTTCAAGCACTAAGTTGATGTTTTTCAGCACTTCTTGGCCCGGCACATATGAAAAAGAAATATTCTTAAAGTGAATGTCTTGATTGAAATCACAAACGTCCACAGTTCCCACATCTTGGACATGCTCTTCTTGGTCTAAAATTTCAAAAATCCGTTCCGCTCTTACAGTACCTCTTTGTAGTATATTAAACTTGTCGGCTAGTTGACGTATCGGTCGATATAATTGATTAATCCAAAGGGTGAAGGCGATAATTTGCCCATACATGGCTTTGATTTCTTGTGTTGTTTTTCCACCCGCTTTTAGTGCACCCCACACAAGTAAAAAGGCAATGGATAAGGAACTTAATAATTCAACAACTGGAAAAAATATGGAATTCGCCCAAACAGCATTAACATGTGCTTGTCGATGCCCTTTATTGATGTCTTCAAATTTCGTGTATTCTATTTTTTGCCGGTTAAATAATTGCACAATACCCATTCCTGTGATATGCTCTTGTACAAAAGTGTTTAGTTTTGTTACTTGTTGCCTTTCAAATTGAAAGGAAGATTTCATCGCTTTAGCAAAAATGCGGGTCGCAATGATCAATATGGGAACAGGAATTAAAGTCATTAATGCTAATTGCCAATTCGCTAAAAACATTAAAGTAAGCACAAAGAATAAGGAGATTAAATCTCCCGAAATCTCCATAAGTCCTGCCGAAAAAACTTCTGTAATTGCTTCAACATCTGACACCACTCGAGTTACCAAGGCACCGACAGGCGTATTGTCAAAATACCGCATCCTAAATGATAAAAGATGATTAAAGGTTTTCGTTCTTATATCCTTGATGACAGATTGCGCCAATAAATTGGAGAAATAGGTCGCAATTAATTGAAAAATTCCTTCTAAAACTAATATTCCTGCAATGATCAAACTCCATGTTAACAGCTTCTCTTTATTTTGGGAATTGATAATGTAATTATCTACCATTTTTCCAATAAGATA
>CAMCQW010000187.1 GCA_945877045.1 Chryseobacterium gleum | reverse complement strand
AACCCATCTGATAAAAATAAAAGTACACTTTGAAACAAAAAACTTTCTCGCAGCAGTTGTTGCACTTTTTCAACCCATTTGATAAACGTTACGAAGACCTTAAAAAAGGAAATTTAGCCGCTAATATATTTACAGATCTAATGGCAGGGCTAGTTGTAGCAATGGTGGCAATCCCATTGGCTATGGGCTTTGCAATGGCATCAGGATTACGGCCTGAACAAGGAATTGTTGGTGGGGCAGTTGCAGGATTGCTTGGGGCTTTATTTGGCGGTTCAAAATATCAGGTATATGGCCCTACCGCGGCATACATTCCCATTATTGGTGGATTGATGGCTACTTACAACCATTCATTTTTAGTTTTAGTATCCATTGTTGCAGGAATATTGTTATTGATGTCTGGAATTTTTAGATTCGGAAGAGTTATTACCCTTGTCCCACATTCTATAGTAGTTGGTTTTACAATTGGAATTGCAATTGTAATCGCTTTTTCACAATTAGGAGAAATTTTTGGTTTCAAAGAAAAAATTGGATATGGAATTGTTGAGCAAATCAGTAAAACAATAAAGTACTTTCTTGAGATGAATTTGTATTCATTAATTATTGCACTTGTTACTTTTGCAATTTGTAAAATACTCATATCCTATTCTAAATTGCTTCCCGCACCTATGTTTGGATTGGGTTTTGGTCTGTTAGCCGCAGCTACTTTTTGGAAAGATAAAGGCTTGGTTCTAATTAAAACAAAATATGGAGAGATTCCTACAGATTTTAGTGTGATTACGTTTCCATCTTTACCTGAAATGTCGGGAAGTATTGTTGGAGCTATTATTTATTACGCTGTTGCGATATACATTGTAGCAGCAATTGAAAGTTTATTGTGTTCTCGCATGGCTGATCGATTAGCAAAAAATGAAGGCACTCCTTTTGATCCGAACAAGGAATTATGGGGTCAGGGAATTGTAAATATTGTCACTCCAATTTTTAACGGGTTCCCACACACGGGAGCATTAGCAAGAACAGCTGTAAATATTAAATTAGGTGCTAAGTCGCCATTAGCAGGGATTGCCAAGTTTACTTTTAAATTGTTACTTGCCTCATTTTTGGCGTCTTATTTAGAAATGGTGCCAATGGCTTGCATTGGTGGAATTTTATTATACGTAGCAAGTGGTATGGTAAAATGGCATGAGGTAAAAGAAGTGCTAGTAATGAAAAATAATTATCACAATACCTTGATGATTTATACTGCAATTATGGTTCCATTATTAGGTTTTCTATGTGCTGTACTTTCTTCGATAGGCATTTTCATAATCATGGTAGCGTTGAAAAAAGTAGATAATCCAGCTACAAAGAAAGAAATACATGATTTGGACGACGTATTTGGTTAAAATCTGAATGGATTTCTGATGAAATTGGTCGAATGGTTAATTTAACAGCCTTGTTTGCCAAAATAAGACTCGCAGTAGATGACGAAGTGGACATCAAAGATAATCACACTTCCAAAAATGCAGATTTTTAGAAAATGTTGCTAAAAAAACCGTGAAAGCGTTTATGGATAGAAGCGCTATTCTTGAACAGATGTTTAAAAATAAAGAAATTGGAATTATTGGTGGAATGCATGATTTATCAACAGGACAAGTAAGTTATTATGTTGAAACAGCCTTTATTTCGTAATACAAAATAGAAAAAATGAATTTTAAAAATTTAAAAAGTGATTTTCCAGCGAGTATCGTTGTGTTTTTTGTAGCATTGCCTTTGTGTTTAGGTATAGCATTGGCTTCAGGCGCACCACTTTTGTCAGGACTCATTACAGGGGTCATTGGTGGTGTTGTAGTTGGAAGCCTGAGTGGTTCTAATTTGGGAGTCTCCGGTCCCGCGGCTGGTCTTGCTGCTATAGTAGCTGCTTCAATTACGGAACTTGGGAGCTTTGAGGTATTTTTAGTAGCGGTAGTTTTGGCTGGTATAATACAGATACTCTTTGGTATCTTTAGATTGGGGATAATAGGTTATTTCTTCCCTAACAGCGTGATACTTGGTATGCTTTCTGGCATTGGAATTATTATCATCTTAAAACAAATTCCACATTTATTTGGATATGATTCAGAACCAATGGGGGCAGATGAGTTTATAGAGGCAACGGGTGAAAATACATTTTCTGCTATTTCGCACATACTTAGTAACATTAGCCTAGGATCTGTTATCATTGGTTTTTTGGGCTTAGCATTGATTGTTTTTTGGGATACTATTTTATCCAAGAAATCAAAAATATTCAGAGTGATACAGGGGTCTATTGTGGCTGTATTGGTAGGCACAATTACTAAATTAATTTTCGATAACTACTCAGGTTTAGCTGTAAAAGACATACATTTAGTTACAATTCCTGTGGCTAATAATCTTAATGATTTGATAGGTTTTCTTACTTTTCCAGATTTTAATGCTATTACAAATCCAAAAGTTCTGACCATTGGTTTTACCATTGCTTTAATCGCTAGTTTAGAGACTTTATTGAGTGTTGAAGCAACCGATAAATTAGATCCGGATAGAAATGTAACACCGACTAATCGCGAACTGTTTGCGCAAGGAACCGGTAATATTCTCTCTGGCTTGATAGGTGGTTTACCTTTAACCCAAGTTATTGTAAGGAGCTCTGCCAATATACAGTCTAATGCTAAAAGTAAACTGTCCGCAATTATTCATGGTCTTTTACTATTACTTGCTGTTCTAGCATTACCAAAAATACTGAATCATATTCCATTGTCTGTTTTAGCGGCAGTTCTAATAGTAGTAGGTTATAAACTTGCGAAACCAAGTTTATTCAAAAAAATGTGGGGCAAAGGGTGGACACAATTTGTGCCTTTTGTGGCAACAATAGTGGTCATAGTTGCGAAAGACTTGCTATGGGGTATTTCTGTAGGCTTATTTATTGGGGTAATCGTAATCATGGTTAAAAGCTATCAAAATTCCTTGTTTTTAAATATCGATAGTACAAATGATAAATTAGTTAAAATGACTTTGGCCGAAGAGGTAACCTTCTTAAATAAAGGTGCTATTGCAAAACAACTTGGTAGCTTGCCTAAAGACATAACCTTGGAGCTTGACGTTAGACGTAGTAAATACCTTGACAGCGATATCCTTGAAATACTCGAAGATTTTGTAGTACAGGCCAAAAATAAAAATATTACTGTACAACTGCTTTCTGAAAGAGGAAATGTAACTAATCCCGGGAGTTATGTGGAATTCTTTAAAAGAAAAAAAATCACTAATTACGCCTATTTTAGAAGTGGCGGTGATAGTTTTAAAAAATAACCTGTTAAAACTAGGTGTCAGCAAGTTTTGTGACGAGGATTACCAACTTAATTAAGCGTCACATTTTATTCTTCGATGAGCAGGAGCAAGCTCGTTGTGCCATCTTCTTTTGTGATCTCGCCGTTTAATTGCGTGATGCCATCAATTTCAGTTTGATTTAGCGTACCACTTGCGTGTTTATTGCCATTTAGTATGACCTTGATTTCAATCTGACTGTCTGCTTTGTTTACCATGATAAGCTCGTAAATTTCTTTTGGCTGATTGATGAAAAAGAAGCTGCCGGAACTTTCTCCACTCAATAGATTAATACTTGCTTTTATTTCAAGCCCGTCTAACTTACCTTCAAAAGAAGTAGATTTTTGAGCATATAAACTAAGTGAAGTCATCATTATTAGTGCAAAAGAGAGTAGATTTTTCATGTTTTTTTTGTTAAAATTAATAATAATATTTGACTGATTACTTTCTTATCAAAAAATATTTTTGTCATGATTTTAAATAAAAATACATGCCAAAAAGGGAACTATTTTTTTGTTTTTCGCTGGATTACATCCAGCATTAAAAATATTTAACCCCTCAAAGGGGTTGTGTAATAGTCTTTTTGTACAATTGAGACCAGTCAAAAATAATATAGAAAAGAACTAATTTGCCAACTTTTTTTAGTGTTTAATTTCTCCTAGTTGTTTTGGATCGTGCTTGTGGTGAAACAAGAGTGCAAAAAATACCGCGATGAATAAGGCATACACAGCAAAACAAATCCAAATTCCAGTCCAGTCTTTACTTCCATCCGGAAATAGGAAATAGTGATCGATTAAATAGCCACTGGCAAGACTTCCTAAAATAGCACCAAAACCGTTGGTCATCATCATAAATAATCCTTGTGCACTCGACCGTATACTTGGATCAACAGTTGAATCGACAAAA
>CAMCQW010000186.1 GCA_945877045.1 Chryseobacterium gleum | reverse complement strand
CTTTTAAGTAGCTACGTTGTCCTCCAATTTTTATGGTGGGGATACCATTTAATTGAGCTAAGTCAACTCGTTGAATTGAATAGTGCTATTTCTGAAAG
This sequence comes from Chryseobacterium gleum, assembly GCA_945877045.1. GTDB lineage: Bacteria > Bacteroidota > Bacteroidia > Flavobacteriales_D > Crocinitomicaceae > UBA952. The sequence continues at coordinate 4,181 of CAMCQW010000186.1, read as the reverse complement.
GCGCGTATTAATGATTCTCGGTGAAGGACTTGTCTTTTTCGCTTTGTTGATCTATGGGATTTGGAGGATTCGCAAATCAATTCAAAAGGATATTCAATTATCACTTAGACAAACCAATTTTATTTTATCCATTACGCATGAATTAAAGACTCCTATCGCTTCGATTAAGATTCTTGTGCAAACACTTCTTAAACATGAATTGACAGCGGGAAAAAGAAACGAATTGTTCAATAAGGCATTGGAGGAAAATAAAAGATTAGAATTAATGATTGAAAATATTTTACAGGCGGCGAATTTGGAAAACAAATCGCTAAAGCCTGAAAAATCACTGTTTGTTTTTTCTGTTTTTTGCCAGGAAATCATTGATCGATACCACAAAATACATGGAAAATCTTTCATTGAATTCCAACTTATTGAAGACGCAGAACTAAACGCCGATCGCTTTATGATGGAAGTAATTATTATTAATCTACTAGAGAACGCTATCAAATATGCCGGGATTGATTCGAGTATTATCCTTTATTGCCACCAAGATGGCAACTCGTTTGTTTTTGGAGTAAAAGATAATGGGCCGGGTATTCAATTGGTGCAAAGAGAACAAATATTTAAGAAGTTTTACCGCATTGGAAACGAAGAAACAAGAACCCAAAAAGGGAGCGGGCTTGGATTATACCTGGCAAAGCAATTCGCTGAATTACACAATGGTAAAATTAGTTGTATTGAAAACCTCCCAACAGGGGCTAATTTTCAAATTACTTTACACACATGAATAAAGTTGGCCTGATCATATTAGATGGCTGGGGAATTGGAGATGGTTCAAAATCTGATGCTATTGCCCAATCGAGAACTCCGTTTATGGACAGCTTATTCTTAACATATCCTCACTCGCAACTAAGGGCGTGCGGTGAAGACGTTGGCTTGCCCGATGGACAAATGGGAAACTCAGAAGTGGGACATCTAAATATTGGAGCCGGGAGAATTGTTTACCAAGAGTTAACCCGCATAAACAATTCGATTCGCCAAAGTGATTTTTTTCTAAATCCCGTTTTATTAAAAGCATTTGAAGAAGCAAAAAGCAGGAACTGTAAATTGCATTTTATTGGATTGGTATCTGATGGCGGGGTTCATAGCTCGGATAAACACTTACATACACTTTGTGAACTTGCACATCAACAAGGAGTAAAAACTTCTTATATCCATGCTTTTACAGATGGCCGCGATTGTGACCCAACAAGTGGCCATGGATTTATTACAGAAACCACCTCTATTTGCGCGCCTTATGGAGCAAAAATAGCCAGTGTCATAGGTCGTTATTTTGCAATGGACCGAGATAATCGCTGGGAACGTATTAAAAAAGCATATGATTTATTGGTCAATGGTATAGGAATCGCTTCTGAATCTGCTTCTGATAGTATCAAGGGACAATACCTGGCAGGTATTACCGATGAATTTATCGAGCCGATTCTTTTAAATAAAAATGGCTTAATAGAAAACGGTGATGTGGTCATTTCTTTTAATTTCCGAACGGATAGGCCAAGAGAAATTACAAAAGTTTTGACACAAGAAAGTTTCCCACCATTCAACATGTCCCCGCTATCACTTTATTATTGTACAATGACCAATTACGATGATGCTTTTGAAAATATACATGTCATTTTTCAGAAGGAAAACCTCGTTAATACCTTAGGTCAAATAATATCAGAAGCAGGTTTGAGCCAAGTAAGAATTGCCGAAACCGAAAAATATCCGCATGTCACCTATTTTTTTAATGGTGGAAGAGAAGAACCCTTTGAAAATGAAAGTAGAATTATGGTGAAATCCCCATCAGTTGCTACGTATGATCTTCAGCCAGAAATGAGTGCGTTGGAAGTAAGAGATAAGTTGATTGATCATATTAATAATGAGATGCCTGATTTTATCTGTTTAAATTTCGCTAATCCTGATATGGTTGGCCATACGGGTGTGTTTAGTGCCATCGTAAAAGCCGTTGAAACTATTGATGCCTGCTTACAAAAAGTTGTTGAAGCGGGCCTGCAATACGGCTATGAGTTTTTAATTATTGCTGATCATGGAAATGCCGATATGGCAATTAATCCGGATGGTTCTCCAAATACAGCTCATAGCATCAATCCAGTTCCTGTTATATTAATTACAAAAGAAAAAGATATTGTTCTGAGAAAAGGACGCTTAGCTGATGTTGCTCCCACAATTCTAGGGAGATTAGGAATTGTGCAATCCAACGAAATGACAGGCAAAGATTTAGTTCTGTAAGTCCCTGTTGTTTTTCAATTGACTTAAATACAAGGTGTAATGTTCTAAGCTCGCCTCTTTAGCGCTTATTGAATTGTTGTCCAGATTGCATCTTTTTATCCCATTATAAACAATTCTTAAATAAAGAATTCCTGCTAAACTAAAAAATAGAACGCCCAATGTTTTCATAGCACGCATCGCTTCGGGTGTGTTTTGCTTCGGGATTTTCATGGCCTCGCTTGAAAAACTAAAGAAGAAACCGAGATAAGACAGTCCAAAAATTATCGTTCCAACTAGAAGTGTCATAAAAACTCGGTCCTTGGAAACCTTATAATAAATTGGATTAATGAACACAAAAGAAAATAATATTCCCGAAATAAAATTTCGTTTAGAGGACAACTCTACTTTTCTGTCACTAATTATTTCCTGAATAAATGACTGATGTATTTCGAGTTTTTTATGGAAGGTCAATGCATTTTGCTTGTCTATTAATCGAAGTTTTTCTTGACAGTCTTCTGCCAACTCCCGTTGACAAAATTCAATCTTATTGTCCAATTCAGTAAAAATATCGAACCAATCAAAATTTTCTACGCTTATGTTTTCAGCCTCTTCAACATAATTTACTATATTTAGTAGTGTGGCATTGTCATTTGGCAACCTTTTAAATGAGCTAACTTTCTCAAGAAAGTCATCATTAAATCCTAAATTTGGTGAATGAGAGGATGACCCAGAAGAATTCTTGACGCCCCTATATGCGTCCCGTCCAGCTTCTCGCCCAATCTGATTCACAAATGCATTGATTATTCCCATCTAGCCTTTTTTCTCTAAGTTAAACTTTTTTAATCTATCAAAGTAAATTCTTGTGGTCTTTTTGATAAGCTTATTAAAAACCAAACCCCCTTCTTAAAATATAAAAAGGGGGAGTTGAGGTCTCGAGCGGATTCGAACCGCTGTAGACGGTTTTGCAGACCGGTGCCTAACCACTTGGCTACGAGACCAGTTTCTTCTTATTGCAAAAGTAACAAAATTACAGGAAATGAAAAAGGAAATTAGTGCTTAATCAACTTCCCGGCCATGATTTTATCATTTGCTTTCGCAGACACATAATATATTCCTGGGGATACTTGCGCATTATTTTCGTTTGCCCCGTCCCAAAAAACAGCCTTTGCATCATGAAGATTTGAAAAATTTAATTTGCGAATTAAATTCCCTTTTCCATCATAGATATAGATCATCGATTTTGCATCAATTGTTTCTTCCAGAGAAATGATTGTGCCGCTAGAGCTCATTGGGTTTGGGTAACAGACAACTGATCCAATATTCCCAATTGGATATTCTGCTAAACTAGAACTTGTTAATGCCTCTAAGTCATAGTTTTCATCCCCTGCTTGATACAGCATATAATGAAAGTAAATAATGAACATCTCATCAGTGGTGTTATACCCAATGGTAACTGTTTGTGGAGGGGAGTTTGGATTGTGGGGGTTTTGAGCCGTATTATCGTAAACAGCCTCTCCCTTAATTGTATAACCCGTTGGCAAATGCTTGAGCTGCGTAAAATAATAAAAGTCTTGCCAATGGAAATCCCAATGAGGAATATTAATGAATTTAATGGTGTCGTTTGCAGGTCCTGTTGCATAAGATTTAATCGATTCTCCCAGTAAGTGCATGTGAGGAAACACAGAAATTACAGATAAATCAATGGGGACTCCCGCATTTCCTGCTGGATACTGTTCGGCCAAAGTAGTTAGCTGATTGGGGGGAAGCGCAAACATGTAATCTCCAATTACTGGTGATGCTGATATTTGCCTAACACCTGTTGTTCCGATGGGATAAAAATGAAATATCACTTTGGTACTATCAAATAAACCATAACTACCGTCGGGATAATGCATGTTAAGATAAATTTGGGATCCGGCACCAATGGTAAT
>CAMCQW010000185.1 GCA_945877045.1 Chryseobacterium gleum | reverse complement strand
GGTGTTAAAATATATATCGGAAAAGAATGGGTACATCTTCGAAAAAGTAATACCGAGCCTATTATTCGTATCTATGCTGAAAGTAAGGATGCAGCACTTGCTGATCAACTTGCGCTTCGTATTGTATCTGAAATTCAATCACTTACTATTTAATTTTCGTTCTATTGAACTTTATAGCTTGTAGCATGTAAGCGCTCAAAAACTAAGCTATGAAAAAGTCCTTTATTTTAACTTGCCTACTCTTCGCAAGTACCTGGCTACGCGCCACAGACAAAGAAACAATTAAAGCAACCTTAACGGAGGTAACTGTTTATGCCCAAGGTGCTCAAATGCATCACAAGGCGAATTATTCAGTTAATGCTGGTGTTACTGAAATAATAATAGAAGGTATAAGTGCTTTCATTGATGCAAAAAGTATCCAAGTTAAAGGAACAGGCGATTTAGTCTTGTTGGACACCAAATTTTCATTCTATTACCCACAACCCAGTAATGCACTCAATCAAGGGGCCTCGTTAAAAATTAAAAGAGATATTCAATTGTTGGAGGATTCGTTGCGTGTAATGGATTTTGATATTCGAGATATTCAAGATGAAATTAATGTTTTAAATGCTTCTAAATCAATAATTGCATCCAATGGAATGGTGCGAAGTATCGGAAAAGTTAATGATTCTATTAATTTACTTAAGCAAACCATCGAATATTATACCCTTAAAATGAATGAATTGAATAAAAAAATAATTGTTCTTGAAAAAAAACGGCAAGAAAAGGCTTTTAAGAAAATACTAATGGAAGCGCGTTTAACTGACTTGCAGAATTATCAAAATAACAACGGTGAAATCGAGAATAACAAAAGTCCGATACCACGGATTACAATAACAGTATCTGCTAAAACGGCCGTTTCTGGGAAATTAAATTTTTCATACGTAGTGTCTAATGCTGGTTGGACACCAATATACGACTTGAGGAGCGATGCAAGTACTGGGAAAATTGAACTTACCTATAAAGCAGAGGTTTTTCAATCTACTGGATTGGATTGGGATAATATTAAACTTAATATTTCCACCAATAATCCCTACGTGAATAAAACAAAACCAACGTTAAATCCTTGGTACATTGACTACAATATTTATAAATCGGAGAATCGAAAGGGGGTAATGGACAAATTACAAGAAGTTCAAATTACATCTCAAGCGCTCTTCAATAGAGGATATGCTTACAGTGAAGATATGGATGATGAAAAAAATATCATGGGAGCGGATCAATTTACCACAGTCGTTCATCACCTCATTTCAGCAGAATTTAAAATTGACCTACCCTATTCGATTAAATCGAATAACGAAAAACACATGGTCTTAATCAAAACAGCCAATTTGGATACTAAATTCAAGTATTATTCGGTACCGAAACTAGATGCATCCGTTTATTTAGTGGCACAAATGACCAAGTTAGATGAGCTGCAATTAGTACCCGGGCAAGCCAATATTTTCTTTGATGGCTCCTATATTGGCGAAACATACATCGACCCAACTACCATGGATGACACCTTGAATTTATCATTGGGTAAAGATCCAAGCATCGTTGTAAAACGTACACTTTTGAAAAAAGAGCTGAAGGATAGAATTATTGGCGACAAAAGAGAGCGGACCTTTGCCTACACTATTGAAATTAGCAACCAAAAATCATCTTCTATTGAAATAGTGATTCAAGATCAGTTGCCAATTACACAAAATGCTGACATTAACATTGAATCAGATAATTTTGCTAAAGGAAGATTTGATGAACGTACAGGATTACTTGAATGGTCATTTATCTTAAAAGCGAAAGAGAATAAAGTTATCGACTATAATTTCAGAGTGAAACACGCAAAAGATAAGAATCTTGAAATATAATTTCTTGAAATAAATAAAGGAAAGGGCTATCAATTCATTTGGTAGCCTTTTCTTTTTTATCTTTGCAAAACAAAAGAGCATATTATGCCAATTGGCTCTATGATGTAAGTATGAAAAAGTTTGATATACCTTCTTTTTATCGTTCGCCCATTATCAGTCATGTTAAAGCCAAGCGAAAAATTCAAGATCCCAGAAAACAGGACTTCACTCCTACTCTTCTTTGTTTTAACAATGTAACCATTTCTTTAGCGCGTCATTTTGGATTTTGCTACGGGGTAGAAAATGCCATTGAAATTGCGTTTAGAGCCGTAAAAGAGAATCCAGATAAACGAATTTACTTGCTTAGCCAAATGATCCATAATCCTGCTGTTAACGAGGACCTTGAAGAGCAGGGAATCGTTTTTCTGCAAGATACTGAGGGAAATCAATTAATTCCATTTGAACAACTCCAATCAGAAGATATCGTAATTATTCCAGCCTTTGGTACAACCCTTGAAATAGAAAAAAAACTTATTGACCGAGGCATTGACATTCAAACGTATAATACAACTTGTCCATTTGTCGAGAAAGTATGGAATCGTTCTGGAAAATTAGGCGCTCAAGGCCATACAGTGATTATTCATGGCAAAGCAAGTCATGAAGAAACGAGGGCTACATTTTCACAAAGCGCTAATGAGGCTCCAACCTTGATTGTTAAAGACATGGAGGAGGCCGTTTATTTAGGGAAAATAATTTCCGGGGACGTTGAATTGCATAATTTCTTTTCGTTTTTCGAAGGGAAATACACACCTGATTTTGATCCATCGATTCACTTAAATCGCATTGGAATTGTCAATCAAACCACGATGCTTGCCAGCGAAACCGAAGGAATTACAAATTATTTACGTTCAGTCATGTTGACAAAGTTCGGGGAGGAAGATATCAAGCAACACATTGCGGATACCAGAGATACACTTTGTTATGCCACAAATGACAATCAAACTTCTACCCTTTCATTAATGGAGAACGAGGTGGATCTTGCCATTGTTGTAGGTGGATATAATAGTTCCAATACCTCTCATTTAGTGGAGATTTTAGAGCAAAAATTCCCTACTTATTTTATTGCCAATGAAAGTGGAATTATTTCGAAAGATGAAATCCACAGTTATAACATCCACCAAAAGTTTGTAGAACAGAAAAACGATTTTTTACCAGATAAACCACATATAAAAATTGCTTTAACTTCAGGTGCTTCTTGTCCAGATGCTATAGTGGATGAAGTGATTCAACGTATATTAGCTCTTTGTAATGAAGACAAACCCATTGAAGAAGTACTTTTAGCAATCTAACATGAAAATATATACCAAGAAAGGTGATGGCGGACAAACAGGACTCATAGGAGGCACGAAAGTGCTTAAAAGTCATTTGCGCATTGAAGCGTATGGCACCTTAGATGAATTGAACGCCCACATTGGATTATTGAGAGATCAATCCATTAATGAAGTTTACATTCAACAATTGTTAATCATTCAAGATCGATTGTTTACGATGGGATCTTGCCTTGCAGCAGACCCTGATCATTCTACAATGAAACTTCCTGAAATTAAGGCAGAGGATATCGTAGACTTGGAAGATTGGATGGATCAAATGGAAGAAAAATTACCTGAGATGAAGCATTTTATTCTTCCAGGTGGACATCCCATTGTGTCTATTTGCCACATTGCGCGTTGTGTGTGTAGAAGGGCTGAGCGAAATGTGGTTACTTTAGAGCAAAACGCAGTCGTTGACCCACTGATTTTGGCTTACATGAATCGCTTAAGTGACTACTTATTTGTCTTGGGCAGGAAATTAGGTCAAGACATTGGAATTGTTGAAGTTAAATGGATTCCAAAGCATTAACAATAGCCCTAAATAAAAATAAATCAAAAGTTTTTTTTCCATTATTTGCATAATTAAAAATAAAGATTACTTTTGCCGAACATACAATTTTAACACCTGATATTATGTACTGGACACTTGAATTAGCCTCATATTTAGAAGATGCGCCATGGCCTGCATCGAAAGATGAATTAATTGATTTCGCTATACGTAATGGTTCACCGCTCGAAGTCGTAGAGAATCTACAAGATTTAGAAGATGAAGGTGACATATATGAAAACATTGAAGAGATCTGGCCAGATTATCCGTCTCGAGAAGATTTCTTGTTTAACGAGGATGAATATTAAAAAGTAAGAAGCATTATGATAGGAAAGTGGGCGCTGCTCACTTTTTTTTTGCGCAGAAATTAAATAGTTAATTGAATACGTGTAACATTACTTATCTTTGTGACTTAGTTCTTTGGGGTCGACATTGGATTTGACAGCGATAGCGGTAGTCAAGTGTCAGCATGCAGAGGGTTGCAAAGAACCTCTTAAATATCTTTTTGCGAACAATAGTTGACAATACGTCATACGCACTTGCTGCTTAATT
>CAMCQW010000184.1 GCA_945877045.1 Chryseobacterium gleum | reverse complement strand
AATAATCAATTTCAACCCTGGCAGAGAACAAAAATTCAGTCTCACTTATTTTTTCTTCCGTTAAATCTTCTTTGTCATGTTCATCTTCAATTTCGCCAAAAATCTCTTCAATTACATCTTCAATGGTTACAATTCCAGCTGTTCCACCGTATTCGTCTGTTACTACAGCAATATTGCCTGATTGGGTGGTAAACATCTCCAATAATTCTTTTCCTGACATTACCGATGGTACAAATTCGATAGGTTTTAGTATTTCTTTTATAGATTTTGGTGATTTAAATAAATCAAAAGAGTGAACGAAGCCGATGATATTATCAATTGATTTTCTATAAACTAAAATTTTTGAAAGGCCTTTTTCAATAAATAGCTCAATTAAATTTTGGAGGTCATCGTCAATAGCTATTGAGACCATTTCGGTCCGTGGTATCATGCAATCGCGGGCTTTAACTTTGGAAAAATCTAAGGCATTTGATAATATAAGCATGTCATTGCTGAGCGCCTCTTCGTTGTGAATCCGTGAAGAAATATCATCAACGTAATGTGCTAAATCAACTTTTGAAAATACTTTTTCCGTTGTTTTGGATTTGCCACCTGTTAATTTTAATACGGCTCCGCTGAGCAGAAGAATGAATTGGGTAGGTAAATATAATAGTATAAAAACGATGAATAAAGGGAGCGTTCCAATAGTTAGAAAACGATTAGGGTTAATTTGAACAATCGCTTTGGGTAAAAATTCAGCGGTGATTAACACTAATAATGTGGAAAGGACTGTCTGGGAAATTAATAACAAGGCCTCATTATGCATGCCCAAATCATCCAAAATAGGATTTAATATATCGGCTGCTTTAATGCCATATATTACCAAAGCAAAGTTATTTCCCAATAAAAGCAAGGCAATCATTGTTGATTGATTTGAATAGAAAATTGATTTTAATTTTCCTTGCCAAGTCCCTCTTGATTTTTCAACTTCTATTTTTAAGCGATTGGATGATAGGTAGGCCAATTCCATGCCCGAAAAAAAGGCTGAAAAAAACAAGGTGATTAATATGATTACATATGCTTCCATGGACCTTATTTAATGACATCTCTGCCAATGTCTTTGCGATAATAGGAATTTTCAAAGCTTATTTTAGCAATCGAATCATAACATTTATCAACGGCGACCTCTATATTTTTCCCATAGGATGTTACACTCAATACCCTTCCTCCATTCGTTAATACTTGCGGCCCATCGGAGGTGGTGCCAGCGTGAAATACGATGCTATCGGCTACATTGTTAATTCCGTATATCGGCAATCCTTTCTCATAATGATTAGGATATCCACCCGAAACCATCATGACAGTTGCCGTGCTTTTGTCGATAAATTGAATATCTCTTTCGGATAGTGTATTACTTGCAATACCCTCAAATAAATCCAGAATGTCAGATTTTAAGCGTGGAATCACCACCTCGGTTTCCGGATCGCCCATTCTACAATTGTATTCAATCACGTATGGGTCTCCTTTTACGTTTATTAATCCGAAAAACACAAAACCTTTGTAGGCAATTCCTTCATTTTTTAATCCTTTAATGGTTGGCACAATAATTTGATTATGTACTTTATCCATAAAGCCAGCATCTGCAAAAGGCACTGGTGAAACAGCTCCCATTCCTCCCGTGTTTTCTCCTTGATTCCCGTCAAAGATTCTTTTGTAATCTTTTGCTTCGGGCAGCAGCTTAAAGGATTCACCATCTGTCATAACAAATACAGAAAGTTCAATTCCATCTAAAAATTGTTCAATCACCACTTTTTCACTTGCCTTACCAAACCGCGCATCAACTAACATGGCTGATAATTCCTTTATTGCAGAAGCTATATCGTTGATGATTAACACGCCTTTCCCAGCTGCTAAGCCGTCAGCCTTTAGTACATAGGGCGCTTTCATATCGCCTAAAAAAGCGATGCCTTCTGCTAAGGTAGCTGAGGTAAAAGTCCCGTATTTTGCTGTAGGAATTCGATGGCGCGCCATAAATTCTTTTGCGTAATTTTTGCTTCCTTCGAGTTTGGCGCCTTCTTTACTTGGGCCAATAATAGCACAATGACGAATGCTTTCATCGGCTTGAAAAAAGTCGTAGATTCCTAAAACCAATGGTTCTTCGGGTCCAACGACTACCATGTCGATGTTGTTTTTTAATACAAATTCTTTAATTCCTTCAAAATCAACAGGTGATAACACGACATTTTTGCCGTATTGTCTTGTCCCTGCATTTCCTGGTGCAATAAACAACTCGTCTAAGATAGAACTTTGTGCGATTTTCCATGCCAAGGCATGCTCTCTTCCACCAGCTCCTAACAATAATATTTTCATGCTAGCGGTTTAACAAAATGATAATATCGATTCAAAAATAAATTTACCGTCTGTATTCCCTAAAATATCATCCGAAGCACGTTCTGGGTGGGGCATCATTCCAAAAATATTTTTTGCTTTATTGCTTATTCCTGCGATATTATTTATTGATCCATTGGGATTTGCACCGGCATTTTCCACACCTGTTTGGTGACAATAACGAAACAAGATTTGGTCATTATCCTCCAACTCCTTTATTTTATTTTCATTGGCGTAGTACCTTCCTTCTCCATGTGCGATTGGAATTTTATATGTTTTATCAAAATCTAAGCCCTTGGTAATTCCCGCTAATTTAGAAACTGGTTTTAGGAATACATTTTTACAAATAAACTTTTGTTTATCGTTGTGTAACAATGCGCCATCCAACAAGCCTGCTTCTGTTAATATTTGAAATCCATTGCACACGCCTAAGACATATCCACCTTTTGTAGCATGCTTTATAACTTCATGCATGATAGGTGAAAACTTAGCGATCGCGCCAGATCTTAGATAGTCGCCATAAGAAAATCCTCCTGGTAAAATGACCATATCTACATTTTTTATGCTGGTGTCTTTATGCCAAAGTTTTTCAACTTTTTGACCTAATAGATGTTCCAAAACATATACCATGTCTTGATCGCAATTAGATCCAGGAAATGTCACAACTCCAAACTTCATTGATAAATGGATTAATTAAAAGTAATAATTTTTATTGCTTACAAATGTAATAAAATAGATGCTCACCTAAATTCGTTCTACGAAAAACTTAATAACAGCATACGAAATGGTTAGGTAAAAGAGAATCACTGAAATAGTACCAAATCGCTTATTAAAAAATGAATACGATAAGAGAATTGCCAATGGAATAATCAAGAGGCTAAAGCGTTCTATTTGTCGGTAGAAAAAGAAATCGATGCTTCCCATACTGATCGCTACTAAGATTACAAGCCAAATAATCTGGAGCTGTTTTTTTAACCTGTTAGAACCTTTTAGAATACGATTTCGAATTCCGAGGGTACTCAAGATTAATAAAATTAAAATGAAGATGAGAATAATAAAAAAGTCGTTATGAATTTGAATACTTTCTTTGGAGAGTATTAAGTTGGTACTTAATTGCCCCCCAGTCCATTTTATATAGGTAATGCCAAATAGAAGAGGTGTTATGAATCCCGCAATAAAAACAACTAATTCCCGAATGATAAAAGGTCGAATAACTAGATACATAAAAACATAAACGGGCATAAATAGGATCAAGGGGGGGTGAAATGAAGCCGCAGTTCCTAAAAATAATGCTCCATTAAATATGGCTTCTTTTCCATCAACGTTTTGTTTTAATTTGAAATATTGGACTAAACCAAGGATGATAAAAGTGTGCGAAATTAAAATGCCGTCTAAACGATAAAATGAATAATAAAAACTCATTAAGATCACATAAATCAATGCTATTATGTACGTGTTTCGGTCTTGAAAATCGTAATTGTTGTATAAGTAGTTTAAATATACAGCGTTAACCAAGACAAGAATGCTGGCCGAAATCTGAGTGAAGATTATGGGGAAATTGAAAAATCCATTCCAAAAACCATAATTTATTTCATTTCCAAGTTCATGGTATTCAAATTGAATGTTCAGTAAATAAAAAGAAAGGATAATAAAGGGCAATAAAAACAGTACAATTATCCTATTTCCTAAAAACAATCGAATCATAAGGCGAAAATAGAGAAAATTCCGATTATTAATTTAAAAATTAAGTAAGTCAACTAGTATTAAATATTAATTTTAAAAATTACGGGTGCACTTAAAAAACATTATATTTGTTCCCCTTTCAAAATATAAAGCGATGGCACAACCAAAAATAAGATTTTCCGATGTTGAATTAGAAGAGTTTAAAACACTTATTAATCAAAAATTAGTGGATGCTAACATCGACTATAGCCTTCTTATTGGCTCTTTATCACACAACGATGATCACGGGACAGATGATACTGGGCGTGCATTTAATATGATGGAAGATGGCTCTGAAAC
>CAMCQW010000183.1 GCA_945877045.1 Chryseobacterium gleum | reverse complement strand
TGAATCGCTCTATAAACAGCTTTCATTAAACTTGCTGCTCTTTCAGCTTGCGTTGGTAAAGTTGGATTCCATCCTAAACGGTATTCTAAATTAGCCACTGTATATCCTCTTTTAGCATAACTCTGACAAATTCTAGATGTTGCAAAATCATCACGCATACCAGTTGGATTGCCATTGTAAATAATTGGTGCAAAAGTTCCTGTGTGAAGCATGATAATTAATGGTCGCTCAGCAATAGTGTCCCCAGCAGGTTCATACAAATCAAATGCTAAAGCTGGAATTCCATTTGATCCTGTTGGGATATAAGGAAATCCTTGCGCTGCACCGAGAACAGATAAGTTGGTTGAATAAACAACACTACTATCAACTATAAAATTCGCAAAAACTTCATCGATGTACCTTTCCTGAGAAAATGCACCGGTAATCATCATGAAACTAAAAATGAAGGGTAAAATTATTTTTTTCATAAGTATTTATTTTAAAGGTTTATGACCGCTAAATTAGTATTAATTATTAAACAATACGATTTCTTATTTTATTTTATCATTAAAATCAAAGGAAATAGTAGTATAAATGATTCTTCCAACAAAGGGCCCTCCAAAAACTTGTAATACTTTGTTATTGAGCAGGTTGGAAGCGCCAATCTTAACTGTTAATTTGGCTTTAGCAATGAATTTATTTACTTGAGCATCTAACAAGCCATAGCTTGGAACGCTTCCAGAAAATTGAGGCGACCCTTCCGAATAGAAACCTTGAATCCATTTATAATTCACGTTAAAACCAAAGCCATTCCACTTGTTGATGGAAATATCTCTGCCTTGAAATCCAACGTTGAATTTATGTTCAGGTGTATTGTAAGCTGGGATAATAGGGTCGTCTGATTTTTTTGTCAAGGAATTCCATGAATAATTCCCATTCAATGCATAGTGGTTACCAATATAATAGTTTAAGCCAACGGTAATGCCCTGCGTTGTAATTGACTCTTTAGAATTAGTTGCAATTCGATAAACATCATTGATTATGGGCGTATTTAAAGGCGTAACAAAAATATCTACCCCGTTAACATAGCCAATAAAATTGGTGTAATAGTTAAAATAGTAATTGACGTCCAAATAGAATTTATTGAAAAAAGAACCTTTGTAGCCGATTTCAAAAGATTTTACTTTTTCTGGCGCAATGGGATCTAAATTGAAATAACTCAGCGTATCGGGATTTTGCGTGTAATAGAAATCTCGAAGCGATTCTATGGTGACCAGTGAATCGTAGCCGCTAATGTTTCCAACAAGTTTTGCTCTTCCCACATTATAATACATGTATTGGTTGAGTAAAGTAGGATTTCGTATGGCTGAGGTTATGGTTCCTTTTACTGAATGTTGTTTACTCGGTTGCCAGATAAGCGATGCTGCGGGGGATGGTAAAAAATCAAAATTTTGGTTCTTATCTACACGAATACTCGCTTTTATTAACCATTTATCATCAGCAAAATGTTTTTCTATCCCGGCATAAATCCCAAATTCTTTATTTAAAATTCTTACACCATTTGTATCGCTAAATAGTGATCCTTGCGATCTTGGGTTGTATATTCTGCCATTTCCACCAAAGGTAAAAGATCCAAATTTCGATGGGATTATTTTTTCAGCGTGTAAATGATACAGTCCCGATTGATCTTGAATTCTGGAACCTCCTTCTAAAAAAGAGGTCTTCATAGTGATGTCAGCCATTAAGGAATCAAATCGATACGTGCCTGGTTTGAAATAATCCAACATGTCCCAATTTCCATAGGCGCTATTTGCGTAATTACTCGCTTCAGCATGCCAACTATACATCGAATCTTGATTTGCATCAATAACGGCTCCAATTGCTTCGAGATCAAATGGTACGCCAATTTGCGGAGTCCAGGTAACATTGGGATCTAAGTCTCTGACACGATCAACGATTTGACTCGACCAATATTGGCGATACCGCTCGCTCCAATCCCAATCTTTCGCCGCAGCATCTTGCAGTAAAAAAGCTGTTAGAACCGCATCATACGACTTTCCAGCATCTTCATTTGTTGCGTACGCACGAATAAAGAAATCATCTTTTTTTCGAATTTCTATTCGATTTTGAAAAAATAGAATGTCTTTCAAGCAGAATCGATTGTCACCTTGATAAACGGTTGTTCCTGTTCCAAAATTAGAGGCCAAAATGAATTCAACTTTTGGATTTAGCATGTAGTGCAAGGCAAACGAAGCTTTCAGGTTTTCTGTTTTATAATCGGCAATATCTTTCTCCCAATAACCAGTACGATGCCATCTCAATAAACCAGGCGTATTAATGACAGCACTTGGGTCGAGCGCATTATTTATATTTCCATATAGGTTCTCATCCCCATAACGATTTACCGCATCATAGCCTCCTGGATTATTTTCATCCGTATCTAATCCTTCCACTGAATTGGCGTTATTCGCTTCCCAGTCATTTGCATTTAGATAGGCGATGTTTATTTTAAAGGCAAATTTATCCTCACCGGCTTTATTTTTGAAAGCTTTGGCGTATCGAACTGCGTATTCATTTAACATGCGTTCACCTCCTTTAATACTCGCACTAAACCCTTGGAATTTAAAGGGGCTTTTTGTTTGCATACTAATTACCCCATTGAATGCGTTGGGTCCATAAAAAGCAGAGCTTGCACCTGAGACAATATCGACTAATAGCAAATCTAATTCAGAAGCACCTAAGAAATTACCAAGAGCGAAATTAAGCCCTGGAGATGCATTGTCTACTCCGTCAATAATTTGCAAAGTTCGGACAGGTGACGTAGAATTAAATCCCCTTGTATTTACTACTTTAAAACCAATACTGGCAGAGGTTAAATCCACCCCTTTCATATGGCTTAAACCGTCATAAAAATCTAAGGCGGGCGTTGCTTTTATTTCCTTTAAGGTCATGGTTTCAACCGTCAAGGCTGATTCTTTTTCTTTTTCACTGGCAAAACTTCGAATGTTAACCGTATTAAATTGCTTGACATTATCAGGTTTCATTCGAATAACCAAGGTATCTTGATTAGCTGCAAGGATAGTTTCAACGTTAGCGTAGCCCACAACTGAACTTTGTAAAGTGATAGGAAAAACCACGTCTATGCTAATTGAAAAAGATCCATTTTGATCAGTAATATCCCCCGTATTCAAGCCTTTTATTTTTACCTTCACATTTTCCAATGCTTCCCCAGTAAACTCATCAATAACCTTCCCTGCGAGAATAGTTTGCGCATTGATGAAACTGAAATTGATAAAAAAGAAGGCAAGAATTCCTATTCTTAATCTTATTCTAGTATTTAAATATGTAGTAATAATTAGTCGGTTTTAAAAGGTAAATAATACAATTGTCAACTATATATTGTTTCAAATTTAACTAAATAAAATTTAATTGTTTGGGATCGGCATTAATTAAGGGCAGGAGTGAAGCCTATTTTGACTTGTGATGTTAACTATTGTAGTTGCGATTGGCTGCTGCTATTGAACTCAACTAATTGTTAAGGCTTTCAAACATACCTCTTCGATGTCTTCTTTGGTAATTTGTAAATGGGTAACCATTCTGATAAGCCCTGGGCCAAAAGCGATAACTTTAATTCCATTTTTCGCTAATTCTAAAATAAGTTGATCTCTTCTTTCCATTTCAGCCAATTGAATGATGACAATATTGGTTTCAACGGGAACGATATCCGCCACCCAAGCACATTTTTTCAAGCCAATTTCTAAAAGTTTAGCATGGCTATGATCGTGTATCAGTCGGTCTACATTGTATTTAAGCGAAAAAAGTCCTGCAGCCGCGATAAATCCTGCTTGTCGCATGCCGCCACCAAAAACTTTCCGAACCCTCCGTGCTTTCAAGATGAAATCTGCCGAACCAAGCAACAAGGAGCCAATTGGTGCACCCAGTCCTTTGGATAAACAAATTGAAATAGAATCAAAAGGTGCACAATAGGTATGTGTATCAATTCCGTTAACAGCCAAAGCGTTCATTAAGCGCGCTCCATCCAAATGTAAAGGGAGATTATTTGCTTGGCAAACTGCTTTAATTTTTAGTATTTCTTCGAAATCATAAATGGCTCCACCACCTCTGTTTGCGGTATCTTCAATTGAAACCAATTGAGAAATTGGGAAATGCACGTCGTGAATAGGATTGATATATTTTTTAATTTCTTTGGCGGTAATCCTGCCTCGATCTCCACGTAATAATCGAACGGAAGCTCCAGAATTTCTAGCAATTCCACCGCCTTCGTATTTATATATATGGCTTTCTTCGTGACAGATTACCTCACCACCTGGTTTAACGTGAACATTGATGGCTATTTGATTTGTTTGGGTTCCCGATACACAAAAAAGGGCCGCTTCTTTCCCAAAGTATTGAGCGGCAAAAGCTTCCAATTCATTTACGGTAGGGTCTTCGCCAA
>CAMCQW010000182.1 GCA_945877045.1 Chryseobacterium gleum | reverse complement strand
ATTTCGATGCCAATTTAACCGGCTACAATGCCCCAGCAACGGATGCCCAACAAGATTGGACGATCACATCAGATCAAGTCGCGGCAGGAGTTAGAACCATCATTGCTACGCGCGCGTTGAATACAGGAGATGCTAACGATCATGTCTTCACAGCAGGAACGGGAACTCTTTCGCTGATATGGGCTAGAGGAAATACGAGTTCATTCAACTATGCTTACCATGGAAGTGGAAACCGCGGCATTATAAATGCTACATTTTCACTAGTGGTCGTGCCACCAGCACCAACAGGTGCAGCGATGCAGACTTTATGCACCAATTCAAACTTATCTCAGCTAACAGTTAATGGAACTAATGTGCAATGGTACAGTACTGCATCCGGTGGGAATCCTCTTCCACCTAATACAATTTTAAGCAATGGAACAACCTATTATGCATCTCAAACCGTAAATGGTGTTCAATCACTGAATAGATTGGCTGTTTTAGTTACACTAATAGCTGCGCCAACAGCGGCCCCCGTATTTAATAATCCAGTCTTATCTGTCTGTTCGCCAAGCAACAATATAACTTATAGCGTAAATGCCGTGCAGAATGCAAGCTCATACAATTGGGTCTTATCTCAGGGATTAAGCGGTTCGAGTCAACTTTCATCTATTTCAGTTAGTTTGACTCCAAATTTATCCAATGGAAGCATCTCGGTGAGTGCCGTAAATCAATGTGGGCAGGGACCTACCACGATTATAAGTATTACACAACACCCTAGTTATTTTAATAACCTCGTTACAACGGCCTGTGATTCTTTTTTATGGATGGGACAATGGTATTTAACAAGTGGTACTTTCACTTCTAATAGTCAAAGCCAATTTGGTTGTGATTCCATATCGCAACTGCAATTAACCGTATTAAATAATTCACAGTCTAATATCAATATAGGACAGTGTTCGCCCTTACTACTCAATGGTCAAACTTATACTCAAAGCGGTTCTTACCAACAAATACTTAACTCTTCTTTAGGTTGTGATTCAATTGTTAATATTCAGTTTACTTTGTTCTCTTCCGATACCGTAACTGTAGCACTTGAGGCCTGCGATTCGATAGAAATTGGAGGTCAACTATTCACGAGTTCAGGACTTGTCCCTCAGTTATTAAGCTCTACATTAGGTTGCGACTCATTAGTTTTATGGCAACTCACGATAAACCCTACCCTATATGTTTCAATAGATACCACAGTATTTGACGAGAGTTATGAATGGAATGGTAGCTCATATGCAGCATCAGGTATTTATAGCCAAGTATTTACTTCGGTAGTTGGCTGCGACAGTATTGTGACGGTGAATCTAACCGTGCTTACTAGTGGTGTTGAGGAGTTAGCGTTTATTATTCCCTATCCAACGATTTTGCAGGTAGGTGAATGGCTACATATTCATGGACAACAATGGGATATGTTTGACGTCTATGGAAATTTAGTTTACACAATTCCCCAACTGATTACCAAGGTGCGAATGGACTATCCCGCAGGATTTTATATACTAAAGAACCGTGAAAAAACACTGAGAATTCTGCTTGTAAACTAGCAAAATTCAACGTTAATACTATCTTTTGTGTAAATAAAGTATACTAGCAAGCTAAGAGGTCAGATTACTGAATACATTGTTATTTACTTTCGGATTGGTTACAAACCGCTGATTAAATTGTCGTAAACATCATTAAAAGATAAACCACTGCTTGTTCTTTTCTTGGTTAATTGTTTCAAATCGACCAATGCCCATAAGACAAATTCCATTAAAAATGGCATGTCAATTGCAGCAACTCTTGGTTGGTATTTCAGAATTAGTTTCTTCAAAGGTTCTATTTCATTCAAGGAAGACACATAAGATTCTTGATCTTGTTCATCTCCCAATTCAAATGAATCCGCTTCAAAAAACCACTTTAATACGACATCGTATGGTGTCTCTTGATCTTGCTTTTTGAGCTTTTCAATTTTTGGAAAGTAAGTCAAGAAAAGTGTTTTTGTTGCTTCACTGATCAAATGATTGGCGACGAAAGAAGTTCCTTCTTGTTCTCCTTCATAAACAAGTTCAACTTTTCCTGTGATGGAAGGAATCATTCCAATTAAATCACTGAAGCGAACAGTTGTTTCGGTCTCGTTATTTACTATCGCTCTTCGTTCGGCCGTACTAATTAAATTTTCATAAGCGGTGATACTCATTCGTGCACTAACGCCGCTTTTATGATCGATGTATTCACTCTTCCGTGCCTCAAAAGCAATTTGTTCAAGAATATCTTTCGCTAACTCGGGCACATGAACTTTACACATTCGATTTTCGAGCTTTTGGGCTTCCTGGTTTGTAATCTGCTTAGATATTTGAATATCGTCAGCGTAATGAGTTAAAATTTGTGAACCAATTCGATCTTTAAGAGGAGTTACAATGCTTCCTCGATTTGTATAATCCTCCGGATTTGCGGTAAAGACAAAGTGAAGGTCTAAGGGAAGGCGTAACTTAAAACCACGTATTTGAATATCGCCCTCTTCTAGAATATTAAACAAAGCCACCTGAATCCTGGCTTGTAAATCAGGTAATTCATTAATTACAAAAATGCAACGATGTGCACGTGGAATCATACCATAATGAATCACCCTTTCATCTGAATAATTTAATTTTAAATTCGCGGCTTTAATCGGATCTATATCACCTATTAAATCTGCAATTGTAACATCAGGAGTTGCTAATTTTTCAAAAAAACGTTCGCTACGATGGAGCCAATAAATAGGGGTTTTATCCCCTTTTTCTTCAATTATATCTAGAGCGAATCGACTAATAGGATGTAAAGGGTCATCATTCATTTCACTACCGCTTACAACAGGAATGTATTCATCTAATAAATTGACCATTAAACGCGCAAGGCGTGTTTTTCCTTGTCCACGTAAACCCAATAAATTAATATTGTGCTTTGAAAGAATCGCTCTCTCCAATTGAGGAATCACTGTTTGGTCATAGCCATGTATTCCGGGAAAGGTTGGCTCCCCTGTTTTTAGTGCTAAAATTAAATTATCGCGTAATTCCGTTTTGATACTTTTTGAAGTATATCCGGCGACTTTTAATTCCCCAAGGGTAAGTATTTTAGTATTCATAGTGTCAGTTAATTCGTTTTTTTCTGTTTGTTTCATAATCGTGAAAAATCATTTCTCCCAAGCCTTTTAGTCCTGTGTAGAATGCTTTGCCTTTATTTGACTTTGTAAATTCTTGCACAAAAAATTGTAAATAAGGGTCTTGCGCAATCATAAAGGTCGTGATGGGAATGTGCATTTTACGTGCTTGTGCAGCCATTGCGTAGCATTTTTCTACAATCTTTTCGTCCAATCCGTTGCTATTTTTATAGTACTGTCCATCAGATAATCTAAGACAGCTTGGTTTTCCGTCGGTGATCATAAAAATTTGCTTATTCGTATTTCTTTTCCTGCGGAGAATATCCATTGCCAATTCCAAGCCAGCAACAGTGTTGGTGTGATATGGTCCAACTTGGAGATATGGCAAGTCTTTAATTTTAATCGGCCATGCATCATTTCCAAAAACAATTACATCTAAGGTGTCTTTTGGATAGGATGTTGTAATGAGTTCGGCAAGTGCCATAGCCACCTTTTTTGCGGGTGTAATTCGGTCTTCACCGTATAATATCATACTGTGACTTATATCAATCATTAGAACGGTACTCATTTGAGATTTATGGTGGGTATCTTCAACCACTAAATCATGCTCAGTCAACATAAAATCGCCATAACCATGATTTATCTGAGCATTCTTTAAACTTTCGGTAATAGATATGTTATTAATGGAATCGCCAAATTGAAAATTACGCAGCTCACCAGTTGCTTCGTCTCCTTGGCCACTTTTTTTTGACATGTGATTTCCCGCACCACTTTTTTTGATTTTTCCAAAAATTTGATTGAGCGCATTTTTTCTTAAAACTCGCTCTGTTTTTGCTGTAATTGATAATTTGCCCTTACCGTCTGGCTTAATTTCTTCCCGCAGATATCCTCTCTTTTTCAAGTCTTCGATAAAATCATCCATTGTGTATTCGTCTGATGATAAAGTATACTCCTTGTCTAGAATGTTAAGCCAATCAAGCGCTTCATCTACATCGCCAGAAGTATGAGTGACCAGTTCGCTAAAAATATCAAATAGTTTTTCAAAACCAGTTAACTCTGGAGCCTCGTATGGGGCAAATACATAAGCTGATTTATGCATAGCTTGTTTCATCTTTAATCAAGTTAAATAACAATAGGTTTACTATAAACATGATGTGAGCTTTTTACAGTTTCAAAGGTAAATAAATAGCACAATTTTTATGTTAAATAAGATATATTAACGAGCGAAAAGCTGAAAAAAATCAATTAATTACGAAAGTAAAAAATCAGAAAGCGGCCAGGCGATTAAAAGGGAGATTTGTTAATCTTTTTTTGTCG
>CAMCQW010000181.1 GCA_945877045.1 Chryseobacterium gleum | reverse complement strand
TCCCTCTTTGATGGCCACGATGCTGCTATCAATATCATGCGCCGAATAATTCAGGCAACTGGTTGTGAAGTAATTCATTTAGGTCATGACCGATCGGTAGAAGAAGTGGTAGATTGCGCAATTCAAGAAGATGTGCAAGCAATTGCAATGACATCATACCAAGGAGGTCATTTGGAGTACTTCAAATTTATGCACGATTTACTCAAAGAGAAAGGAGCTCCACATATCAAAATATTTGGTGGTGGAGGCGGTACCATTTTACCATCTGAAATCAAGCATCTAATGGATTATGGGATCACTAAAATTTACCACCCTGATGATGGAAGAAAAATGGGACTGCAGGGTATGATTAACGATTTAGTGAAACAATGTGATTTTCCTCTTGGCGACAAAATAAGCGACGAATTTGAAAAAATTAAGGTGCAGCACATTCCCTCTATTGCAAGAGCGATTTCTGCTGCTGAAAATTATCCGGCAGCCTACACTTCACAATTAAATGAGATTGATTCGATTGCCAACGCCTCAAAAATTCCAGTGTTGGGAATTACAGGTACGGGTGGCGCTGGTAAATCATCCTTAGTCGATGAATTAGTGCGTCGCTTCCTTGTTGATTTTACTGATAAAAAAATAGCAGTTGTTTCTGTAGATCCGTCTAAGCGAAAAACAGGAGGTGCACTATTGGGGGATCGAATTCGTATGAATTCCATCAAAAACAGCCGAGTTTACATGCGTTCACTCGCTACTCGACAATCCAACTTAGCACTCTCAAAACATGTGGCGGAAGCGATTAGCATCCTAAAAGTTGCCAAATATGACCTAATTATCATTGAAACATCTGGTATAGGACAATCGGACACAGAAATCCTAGAACATTCGGATGTTTCTTTATACGTAATGACACCTGAATATGGCGCGGCAACACAATTAGAAAAAATTGACATGTTGGATTTTGCCAA
The DNA here is from genome assembly GCA_945877045.1 of Chryseobacterium gleum. Classification (GTDB taxonomy): domain Bacteria; phylum Bacteroidota; class Bacteroidia; order Flavobacteriales_D; family Crocinitomicaceae; genus UBA952. The sequence goes on along the minus strand of CAMCQW010000181.1, from coordinate 3,510 downwards.
TGTGATAGCACTGAACAAATTCGATAAAAGAGGTGCCCTTGATGCCTTAAGGGATGTAAGAAAGCAATACCAACGGAATCATAATTTATGGGACGAAAGTGTAGATGATATGCCGGTTTATGGTACCATCGCCTCACAATTTAACGATCCTGGCATGAATTCCATTTACAAGGTTATCATGGATGAAATTGTTACCGTAACAGGCGCTCCGCTTGCCTCTCAATTCGAAATAACAAAAGAAATGTCTGAAAAAATCTTTGTTATTCCCCCAGAGAGAACACGTTATTTATCTGAAATTTCGGAGAATAATCGCGCGTATGATTCTTGGGTAAATAAGCAGGTGGAAGTCGCCGAAAATTTATACGGTCTAAGTCTATCTATAAAATCGATTAAAAATTCCGCAATGGAAGATAAAGATCGATTGATAAAAAGTTTGCAGGAAGCCTTCGAAAAAGAAAAATTAAATTTCGATCCAAAAAATTGGGCATTTTTACAAGAGTGGGAAGCTAAGAAGCAAACATTTAAAGATCCAATTTATAAATTTAAAGTAAGAGACAAAGAATTAAGTATTCAAACACATACCACCTCACTTTCCCAATCGCAAGTACCAAAAGTAGCTAGCCCAAAATACAGAAGTTGGGGAGATCTATTAAGATGGGGCTTACAAGAAAATTTTCCAGGTGAATTTCCGTACACGGCAGGATTATTTCCTTTCAAACGAGAAGGCGAAGATCCTACCCGCATGTTTGCAGGAGAAGGAGGTCCCGAAAGAACCAATAAACGTTTTCACTACGTAAGTTTAGGACTTCCAGCTAAGCGTCTTTCTACTGCATTTGATTCAGTTACATTATATGGCAATGATCCCGCAATTCGACCTGATATTTACGGTAAAATAGGTAATTCTGGGGTGTCAATTTGCTGTTTAGATGACGCGAAAAAACTCTATTCGGGTTTTGATTTAAGTCATCCTACCACCTCCGTTTCCATGACTATTAACGGCCCAGCACCGATGCTTTTGGCCTTTTTTATGAATGCGGCAATTGATCAAAATTGTGAGAAATACATTAAGGCGCATGGTCTTGAAGAAGAAATAGAACAAAAGATTGTAGCTATTTATAAAAAAAAGGGAACCGAACGTCCAACATACAACGGTGAATTACCGGAAGGAAATAATGGCTTAGGACTCTTATTATTAGGAGTTACTGGAGACCAAGTTCTTCCTTCTGCCGTATATGATCAAGTTAAAAAAGAAACCCTAGCCCAAGTTCGGGGAACCGTTCAAGCGGACATTCTTAAGGAAGACCAGGCACAAAACACCTGTATTTTTTCAACTGAATTTGCGCTGCGATTGATGGGCGATGTCCAACAATATTTTATTGATAATCAAATTCGTAATTTCTATTCAGTTTCAATTTCTGGTTATCACATTGCTGAAGCCGGTGCGAATCCTATCACACAATTAGCCTTTACCTTAGCAAATGGATTTACTTATGTGGAGTATTACTTGAGTCGAGGAATGGATATCAATGATTTCGGACCCAATCTTTCTTTCTTTTTCTCCAATGGAATCGATCCAGAATACGCTGTAATTGGTCGCGTAGCAAGAAGAATTTGGGCCAAGGCGTTAGCGAATAAATACCATGCGAATCCCCGTGCACAAATGTTGAAATATCATATTCAAACTTCAGGGCGATCGTTGCATGCGCAAGAAATAGATTTTAATGATATTCGCACCTCCTTGCAAGCGCTTTATGCGATCTACGACAATTGCAATTCATTACATACGAATGCGTATGATGAGGCAATTACTACTCCAACTGAAGAGTCTGTTCGGAGAGCAATGGCGATTCAGTTGATAATAAATAAAGAACTTGGATTAGCGAAAAATGAAAATCCATTACAAGGCTCCTTCATAATCGAAGAGTTAACAGATCTTGTTGAAGAAGCAGTTTTAACTGAATTCGATCGGATTACAGAACGTGGCGGTGTATTGGGTGCCATGGAAACTATGTACCAACGCTCCAAGATTCAAGAAGAATCATTGTATTATGAAACGCTAAAACACACAGGTGAATTTCCAATTATTGGTGTGAATACTTTTTTGAGCTCAAAAGGATCTCCTACCGTACTTCCTAAAGAAATTATTAGGGCAACGGAAGAAGAAAAGGCCTACCAAATTACTATGCTTCAAAATTTACATAACATTAACAAAGAAGAATTTAATAATAAAATAACCGACATTCAAGATGCTGCTATCAATAACACCAATATCTTTGAAGTATTAATGGAAACAGCAAAGTTTGCCTCGCTTGGCCAAATTACGGATTGTTTATTTAGCGTTGGAGGTCAATATCGTAGAAATATGTAAATAAAGCGTAACTTAGTTTGCTACTATTTGAATTTGTTTATTAGTTAAATATATTATTATCAACTAAATACCATGATTAATAAATGAAAAAAACTTTACTACTCTTTTCTTTATTGGTTAACTTCTTGTCCATCAATGCTCAGAACAATACATTTTACAGAAAATACAATCTCCCAGGCATGCAGGGTGCTTTGCAAATTGCGGCAACCCTAGATGGAGGATTTGCTGCAACCGGACAACATGAAAGTAGTGCACAAGGAAGTGGTCATGGCGAATGCGATATCTATGTATACCGCTTAGATGTTTGTGGTAATATCCTATGGTTTAAATTATATGGGACTCCCGGTCAAGAAGGTGGAAAAAGCATTATTCAAACCAATGATGGTGGTTTTTTAGTATCTGGACTTTATGAAGGTGGTGGAGCAAACAGGGGTTTTAATATGAAACTTGATGCGCAAGGAAATGTTCAATGGATTAAAAGATACACATGTGAATGGATGATGTATGCGGAAGAAATTTCCACTGGTGGTTATACCTGCATTGGCAGAAACACCAATGTATTATACCTTATGAAGATTGATAATTTAGGAAATTTACTTTGGAGTAAAGCATTATCAAACATGGGAGATATGGGTCTGTACTTAAAAAACTTAAGTAATGGGGACATCCTTCTCACCAGTATAAAAGCGAATTTGGGAAAAGATATTGTAGTTGGACGCTTTGATGGAAGCGGAAATGCTATCTGGATTAAGAATTACGGAGGAACAGGTTATCCGGATGCCGATCATACTTCTTGGTCGTGTAAAGCAGCCGTTGACGAAATTGCAGGAACAGCCGTGGTTACCTCTCCTACTTTATTAGGTGGACTTGGAGGAGAAAACATACTCGCTGCAAAAGTAGATATCAATAATGGCAATGTTATTTGGGCAAAAGCATTAGGTGGAGCGAACCGAGATCAATCGAGGGATATTGTTAAATATCCTAATGGGTACGCTATTTTAGGGCACTCCGACTCGTATCCCGTTGCAGCAAACATACTTCCAGGTATAACTGAAGCATTGGGGGAAAAAGACATTCTTTTATTTTCATTGTCGGATGCCGGAAATCTTCAATGGGCAAGAACGTATGGTGGAAACGATCGT
>CAMCQW010000180.1 GCA_945877045.1 Chryseobacterium gleum | reverse complement strand
TGTTTACCCGATGGAACGTTCTGCCAATTTTTTCAGTTGAACTAAAGGCACAAACAGGAATAAAATATGCCTTAGCAGATTATACGACAGGAAGAAACTTCGATATCAGCTACCAATCCCTACAACCAAGTTTTATTTACCAACCCTCTACCAATTACAGATTAAGTTTAGAAGGGAGGATGGTCAACAAGAAAAACAATCCTGTTTTAGGGACAGAGAGCTGCTTATTAAAAGAATTAGGCGTAGGATTTAAATACAATCAAACTGAAAAAGGCAGTTTACAAGGTTCTCTTAAAGCCATCTCGATGAACTATGTTGGCACATCGAATTCTGCCGTAGGATTTGAAATGTTAGAATCGTTGAAACCAGGTATTAATTACACTTGGAACTTGAGTTACCAACGCACTATATCAAAAAATTTGCAGTTGACGATTCAATATCTTGGCAGGAAATCCGAAGCAAGTAGAACGATTCACAGTGGAAACATGGAAATTCGTGCTTATTTTTAATCCATGAAAGACATCCAAACTAAGGCAGATATTGAAGAATTCATCACGTTATTTTACAGCAAAGTAGCTCAAGATCCTAGCCTATCCCCTTTTTTCGCTAACATCGATTGGGAAAAACACCTACCACAAATGATTCACTTTTGGTGTTTCGCTATCCTTGACGAACCCGGGTACACCACCAACGTAGTCGAAAAGCACCTACACATGCCATTAAAAGAAGCACATTTTAGTACTTGGTTAAAATATTTCAACGAAACAATTGACACCCTTTTTATCGGAGAAAAAGCTGATGCTGCCAAACAAAGAGCGGCTGTTATTGGGTGGTCTATTCAAAGTAAAGTAGAAAAGTAAAAGAAATTAACCGCTAGCCGCGGACGCGGCTAGCTCAAGTAAGACTTATCGAGCGCATCTCGACTCCGCTCGATGTGCTCTTTGAAGTGGGTCGAGCGGAGTCGAGAGACACGATAATTTGGTAGAAGCTCACATAAATATTATTACCCTCTAAAATGAAAAACCAAAACTCACAAAAATAGTTCTTCCGTTTCCTGGCAGAATTCCCGGACCTGGATATCCCCCTGCTCTGCGAGTGGCATATTTTACATCTGCCAAGTTATTCACACCTGCTTTTAAATTATAGCATTCTTTAAATTTGTATGTAAACGACGCGTCCATCACCTTATAAGCAGAGAGTTTTCCAATAGTACCTGAGGCGTTTGGTGCTTCCGTATTTGCTGCATCAGTAAACACATCTCCCACACTACTTAATTGAAATGTTGCAGAAAATCCTTTCAGATAATACGTTGCTCCAAAACGGTGAATTTGCCTCGGCGCATTTTCTACTCGCTTATCTTCAATAGATTTAGTTGGGTCGTTACTAATGAGCGGATTATTCCATTTAACATATTTTGCATCAATGAATGAGTTAGAAGCAAATAAACTAAAACTTCCATATTTGACGCTTTCTGTGAAAATTTTAATCGGATTTATTTCAATGTAAGATTCAATCCCCTTGCTTACTGAAGTACCAATGTTTGTTTTAAACAGCGCGCCGTTTTCAGTTAGTGTCCCTATGCGGTTATCGTAATGCAGGTAAAATGCTCCCACATCAAAACTCAAATAGTTTTTCACCGTTCCTCTATAACCAAAATCAGCATTGAAACCGCTTGCATCTTTTAAATTTGGATCAATTATTTCGGTGGTAGCTGAAGGGGTGAGCTCTGAAAAGGTAACAGGTCGATAAGCAAGAGAATAGTTCGCATAAAAGTTTGTCTTTTCAGTAATCATACATTCGCTGCCAATTCCATAGAGCAAGAATTTACGCACTCTTTTTTCCGGATTGAGGACACCCGTCTGTGTAGTATTGATGTAGCCCTCCATTTTATTTTCAATGTACTCCAAACGAATACCTGGGACTATCTTTAGGCGTTTTCCGATTTGAAAAATATTTTCAGCAAAAAGCGCATAATTGGTAGTTCCAAATGCCAATGACCTGCCGTATTGTGGATTAGTCAGTGTTAGATCAAAATTACTACCCGTTGTTCCAACACCAAGTTGATTTCTTTTAGTATTTCCGCTGTATGCTCTAATTCCTCCAGCAAAAACAGCTGTTTTGCCAAGGAGATTATATTTAACAGCGACACGTGCCTCAGCACCGTAATTTTTGTAATTATCTCTATCCACTTGCCTTGCATTATACTCTAGAGTGGTGGGATTGATACTGTCTTTTGTGGTAATGGATTTAGTGAAACCAACACTATTTCGTTCAGCAATCGTCGCAAATGATTTGATTTGGAAATTCACTGAAGCGGAAATATTATAAATAATTGTGAGCGATGCGACATTAAACGGTGCACTGAACCAATTTCTTTCTCTAAATGATTGACGATTATTTTCAGCATAGTCAGCATCAGTAAGCCCACCCGGCTGCTGACTTTTGTAATTCATTTTGGTGTACTCACCTTCGATTTTTATTTTTTTTGTTAGTTGATAGTTCGCTGAAAAATAACCCGTGTAAATCGAATAACGACTATTGTTTCGCCATCCTCCGGCGACACGATGGTGTAGAAATCCATAATAAGAAAACTTTTTATAAGTGCCTCCTACTGCATTGTAGGTATTCAACAAACCATAGGAGCCAAGGGTTTGTTGCGTTTCAAAGGATATTGGTTTGTTTGGATTTCCTTTTTTAAGTTGGTAATTGATAAGCCCTCCAAATTGCGGTCCGAATTGTAGCGATGCTGCTCCCCTTACCACTTCAATTTTTTTCAAAGCTTCCATTGGCGGTGTATAATAGGATTCTGGATAGCCAAAGGCCTCTGAACTAATGTCATAACCATTTTGCCTAACATTAAATTCCCAGGAACGGTTTGGGCTCAACCCTCTTGCCGCCACACCCGCTTGTATGCCTGAACCATCATTTTCCCAAATACTCATGCCGGGAACTTTTGCAAATACTTGACGGGTGTTGTTGGTGCTTAAGTCTGCATTGATTTTATCCAATTGTATAACCTCCGTTTTTTTTCCTGCATAAATAACATTCTCTTTTATGTCGGGCATGCGTTCAATTTCTCCCAGCCATTTATTTTCCAGTATTGGAATTTCTTTAAGAATTATAATTTTTATTGAGTCATTTTTTTGTGAAAAGGCTGTCGAAAAGGCGATGAAAATTGCAAATAGTATAAGGAAAGGGGGGTTCATTGACATTTTTTTTTCAAGGCCAGTAATAAATTTTACTGACTGCAAAGGAACGTCGCTATCCTAAAATCAACAATACCTAAAACAAGGTATTTTGGAATCATTCTAATTAAAATGTGGGTTATGAAAACTGGATGGAGCGCATCTCGACTACGCTCGATGAGCTCTTGAAAGTGGATCGAGCGGAGTCGAGAGACACGATAGACCGAGAGAAGCAACCCTACTTCAATCCCATCATTTTCTCAAAGGCATCTTTGATGTGGCGAACCGGCTCAATGACCAATCTAAGTTTATCGTTGTTTTGTACAAGACGGTAATCTTTGCCTATACTCATAATTTTATTGAGGAGCAGGGTGAAAGTTTCTGTTTCGTAAAATGGCGATTGGGGATTCGAAATAAAATATCCCACCAATTTTTCGCTTTTGATGACCAAGCGTTCCATACCTAATTCCTCTGCCAACCAACGTAATTCGAAGGAGAATAAAAGTTCTTTTACCGCTATTGGCAAAGGACCGAATCGATCCACTAATTGTGTGGAGAATGTTTCTAAAGCTGCTTTGTCTTTTAAATTATCAAGGGCTTGGTATAAACTTAAGCGCTCAGCAACATTATTGACGTAATCATCTGGAATGCGCACTTCCATATCGGTTTCAAAGATGCAATCCTGGACAAAATTCCCGAATGTATCGGTATTTCTTTCGTCAAACATTTCTTTGAACTCACTTTCTTTTAACTCTTGCATCGCCTCGTTCAAGATCTTTTGATACATTTCAAAGCCAATTTCCGAGATAAATCCGCTTTGTTCCCCTCCCAACATATTTCCTGCACCACGAATATCTAAGTCTTTCATCGCGATATTAAAACCGGAACCTAAATCAGAAAATTGCACTAATGCTTCAAGTCTTTTTCTAGCTTCGGAAGTAAGTAAACTAAATCTGGGGGCGATTAGGTAACAAAAACCTTTTTTATTTGAACGGCCTACCCTGCCGCGAAGTTGGTGAAGATCACTCAACCCAAATTGATTGGCGTCATTAATAATGATTGTGTTGGCATTTGAAATATCAATGCCGGATTCAATAATCGTGGTGGCAAGAAGCACATCGTATCTACCATCAATAAAGTCCATCATGACCTTCTCCAATTGAGTGCCATCCATTTGTCCGTGGCCAATTGCGATACGGACTCCTGGACAAAGTCGTTGAATCATCCCAGAAATTTCCTTCATGTTCGAAAGACGGTTATTGACAAAAAACACCTGTCCCCCGCGCGT
>CAMCQW010000179.1 GCA_945877045.1 Chryseobacterium gleum | reverse complement strand
GTCTCAAATTTGTAGGTCGCTTCATCTTCTTCAATCGCCTTTATAACTGAATTTTTAAACTTGTTGTATAGTGATTTCCAAAATTTGAAAAAGAAAAAATTTTGATTTTGTTCTTTAAAAATTTCAACTCCTTTGGCCACGTCTGGCATTAATACTGAACCATATACAAAATCCTCTGTATCTGATAGTTGAGGGTAAACGTTACTTGCAATTACATTTGCAATTGCTTGGTAAACTATCGCATCTTCAATGAATAAAAGTGTTTTTGTTCGCTGTGTACCAGATGATTTTGGCTCATAGTACTTAAATCCTTTTTGGGGAGTATATTCGCCATTTTCAAGTTTTTCAGCTAAATTTTTACAATTTGAATCAAGATTAGCTCCATAAGCATGAATACCAAAACGATCTTTTACTAAACGTTCTGTCCAACATACTACTCGGTAGTATGCTAGTTTAAGGTTTTCCTCGTTAAAATATTTTTCAGTTGTACTCTTCATCATTTATAAAAAAACTTGGCTATTCTTCTCCGTTTATTGCCTCCATTATTTCTTTAAAAGCATTCAACCCAGATTCTATGTTTTCTATAATCTCATTTGCCAAAATATCTGGATCTGGAAGATTATCTAAATCAGTTAAACTTTTGTCCTTAATCCAAAAGATATCAAGACTTGTTTTGTCTCGTGCAATTATGTCTTCGTATGCATACTTTCGCCATCTGCCTTCTTCATTATCCTCGCTCCAAGTCTCCTTTCTTTTAGCCAGGTTTTCTGAATTGTAAAGTGTTATAAACTCTTCCAAATGTTGCATTGTCATTGTGCGCTTCTTTGGAGTATGGTGAATATTGGTTCTGTAATCATAAAACCAAATATCTTTTGTCCAAGCGTCTTTACTTGCAGGCTTGTTACTAAAAAACAATACGTTCGCTTTGACACCTGGCGCATAAAATATTCCAGTTGGTAAACGAAGAATAGTATGTAATTCCGTAGTCTTCAATAATTGCTTTCTAACTTCTTCACCAGCACCACCTTCAAAAAGAACATTATCTGGTAAAACAACTGCTGCTTCTCCTGTGATTTTAAGGATGGTTTTAATATGTTGTAAGAAGTTAAGTTGTTTATTAGAAGTAGTCTCCCAAAAATCCTGACGGTTGTAACTCATGTCTTGTTTTTCTGCCTCACCTTCTTCGTTCGTAATAGTCATACTACTTTTTTTACCGAAAGGAGGATTTGCTAAAACATAATCCACTCTTAAACCATCATCTGAAATTAATGCATCAGTTGATTTTATGGGCGTATTACCATCTATCTCACCAATGTTATGAAGATACATATTCATCAAACACATTCTTCGTGTATTGGCTACAATCTCATTTCCATAAAATGTTTTGTTTTTCAGAAATTCTTTTTCATCAGGGTCTAAAAACTCGTTATTTGAAACAATCCAATCGTACGCTGCCAAAAAGAAACCACCTGAACCACATGCTGGATCAGAAATCGTTTTCATCGGTTTTGGTTGAATACAAGCTACAATAGTTTTGATTAATGCTCTTGGGGTGAAGTATTGTCCAGCGCCTGAACTTCCACTGCTGTCCACTGCATTTTTTTCCAACAACCCTTCATAGATCTTTCCTTTGATATCCGACCCCATCAAGTTCCAATCCTCTTTATCAATTAGGTCTATCACCTTTAAAAGTTTGGAGGGATCTTGAATTTTGTTTTGACTCTTTGTATATATCTGTCCTAACATCCCCTTTTCTGTAGAGAGAGTTCGCAACAATTGACTATAAAAAGATTCCAATTCAGCACCTCTTTTACTCGAGAGTGTATCCCAATCACAGGTTTCTCCATTTACAATTTCGTTACCATCAACATCCTTCAGTTTTGGAAATTTCAGTCCTTTGCTGTACGGAGGTTTGTTCAATTCATCAGCCATTTTAAGGAACAGCAAATAAGTGATTTGCTCAAGGTAATCACCAGCACTAATCCCATCATCTCGCAATACACCTGCAAGGTTCCAAATTTTCGATATTATACTTGAGTCTGTCATTTTAAATTGTTTTTAATTTTGGTCTGAAAAAATCATCCATTTTTTCGAGATTAGTTAGTATCCATTGAAATTGATTGGGCCAATCACTCTTGTTGTTCACATCAACATCTTTTTGAATGTAAACCCAACTGACTTTTCGTCCTTCAAGTTTATCCCAGATTAATTGATTGTCAATTTTGTCATAAGAATCTAATTCATATTTTTCCTTTAATTCATCAAATTTTTCTTTAGAATCATTACCATTGATTAAAAATTCTACACGAATAAATTTATCTCTTACACTATGAACTGCAGACATGTGGTAATCACTTTTTCCTATTGCAAAGTTGGTCCAATGCTGAGGGGATGGTTTTTGTGATTTGATTTTTGTTCCTTTTGCTTCGAAATACTCTTTCAATTCTGTCCAATATTCTAGATTAATTGTTTTAGCACCTGTTAGTGCACCTTGCCTTTTAATGCTATGAATGGCTTTGGTCCAATCATTTGGTTTAGAAACCATTTGAAACATTGGTGCAGGCATAGAGTCACCAATTTGATAAGCTTCTACTTCTATACCGAAGAATTTGATTTCCTCATCTGTAATTCTATTCAGCCAATCCAATGCAGCACGATGTTCTTCTGTGAATTTTTTTGAGATCCAAATAATGGTAACTGCTTCAAGTCCTGCTGCATACGTCATTAATTGACCTAAGTGATTATGGTCTGTTTTTTCTAATTGATTTTCTACTAAAACGTAACTATCATCTATAGTGCTTTTGCAAAGTATATCAGCTCTAAACGGACCAACACTCTTTTCTTCTGTTATTACTTCAAGTTCAATTCCTATTAATTCAGATAAAGACTCGATATTCTCCTCTTTTGCCAACCAAGGAGTAAAGTCAGATGCTTCGCCCTTCCAAAGCTGTCGTAAATCTACTTTTTTGAGTTTCCCTATTTTCATTTCTTTTTCTCTTTTTTAATTTTCTCCAACAAAACACTTGCTGGCTCATAATCTTCCTCTTGTTTGCATCTTTCAATTTCTACTGCCGAAAGCAATTTGCCTTCAAAAGCTTTTTTAAGAATGCTTTGGTGAAGGGCTTTTGCTTTTTCTAAACTCTCGGTTATACTTTGTTCTACCTTATCGCAAACGGATAAACGAGATTCGATTTCGCAAACGATTTGACGCTGTTCATTCAATGGAACATACGGTATTCTCAATTTCAGAAAAGCTTTCTGTGTCAAATTAAGGCCGCTATCGCTTGTTCCTGATTTCATTACTTCAATCTTGCTTAATATTTCAGGCGAATTCATTACATACTCAAAATATTCACCATCCACTTGATTTTCATCAAGGATAATACGGTATACTTTATCACAGTTTATAAGTCGAGGTCTTGTATTCCGAACTAAGCAACATATGCCTACTCTTACCCTTGGACCAGCCCGTGTAATAAGAATATCACCTGTTTTTATTTCGTGCTGTTCCCTAGGTTCAAGGCTTTCAGGTAAAATTTTATTTTCAAAATCTACAAATTTCCCAGCTTGAATTGCCGATGTTTTTATTACTGCCCATTGCGTCTCATCAGAAGAGTTTTGATTAATACATTTTGGACTCCAACCTTGGCTCAAACTAGGCACCAATTTTGAAAGCTCTATAAACTCTTTTTTTGGAAATGATGATGATAATACCGCTTTACGAAAAATTACCAATTGATCTTTGGCTAAGTTGAGGTCAGCTATACCTTTATCTAAATCAGAAAAGAGTTCTTCTATTTTGGCTACAATGGCGCGTTGAATGGGTATTGGAGCGATTGGAATTAATAAATTTTGAGCATTCTCATCATTTAATGCAGACTGTGTAGAACCAGAACAATTTTCATCTTTTGCATTGAGGAATAGAATTGATCTCAAATAATGATAAATGTATTTGGATAGTAATGTTTCTGGATTAGGTCTAATTTGGATAAATCCTGTTGAAAATAGTTGTTGGTCGAATTTTTCATCAATCAAAATAGCCTTGTCAGTATCTTTCATTCTTGCTTGAAGGACATCTCCAAGTTGCCCACATCTATTCGCTCTTGAAGGTCTATTAGTAAATGAATACAATCCTTCTGATGTATAGCCGTCATTTTTTATACTACCTGTTGAATAATACTCTTTCTCCCCCAAATAATTAGAAACACCAGTCTTTATATAATCTAAATCTTTTGTCAGTATTGCAAAAATCCAATCTTCTCTCATTATGCTGCTAATATTTCGTTAAGTTCATTTATTATATCATCCATTTCTTTGCCAAACAATTGGTGCATTTTCCCTCTGCCACCTTGGCTGTCAAATGGTGTGTAATCCAAATCTTCTATTTCAATGTGATAACTACTAACAACATGGTCTTTAATCATTCGCAACCAATCCAATTGCTCATTGGTAAAACGGTTGTGTTTTCCAGCATTTTGCTTAAA
>CAMCQW010000178.1 GCA_945877045.1 Chryseobacterium gleum | reverse complement strand
AGATTCTTTGGTATAATAAATTTCTGAAAGATAGCTGTCCATCCACGCTTCAAATCCCAGAATCTTGTAATTGATATCCGTACTGTCTAAATCGATGAAGGTAAGTTCTAATTCATTATTAGTGGAAAGGTTGGAAAAGGCATTCTCCTCCTCAGGAATTTCAATCGTATACCTCGCTTTATTTTGCATATACAATCCAGCATAAGCATTTTTTACGCGAAGGATGTATTTTTGAATTTGTGGACTTTCTAAGGAAAAAATAAAATAGCCATTTGAATCGATTTCTGTTTCTTTTACTAGCGTTTCATGGTTAGAAATGTAGTCATCAATTTTATAGACTGAAATTTTTTGTTTCGAATAACTATATGCCATTCCTCTTATAATAACTTGTGTCGAGGCTGCAAATTGAAATGAAACTAGAAAAAGAAGTAGGAACTTTTTTACCATTTTCGTTAAACGAGTAAAGCTGGACGTGTTACAAATTGATTAATGTCACCTTGGTTTTTATATATTTCGCGAACAATGGACGAATTGATAGCGCTTAAATGCAGGTCGGTTAAAAAGAAAACGGTTTCGATGCCTCCACCTAGTTCAAAATTAATATGGGCAATTGATCGTTCATATTGAAAGTCTTTGGAGTCACGTAAGCCTCTAATGATGTGCTTGATGTTCTGCTGCATGCAAAAATCAACGGTTAAGCCACTAAATTTCTGTATGCTAACGGAATGATTATCTTCGAAAATCCCAGCAATATGTTCCATTCTTTTTTCTAAGCTAAACATCGTTTGCTTGGAGGTGTTTTCTGCTAGTAATATAATTACATGGTCAAAAACACCAAGGGCTTTATGGACAATTGCTTCGTGACCCTTTGTAAATGGATCGAAAGAACCGGGGAAAAGAGCTGTTTTTTTCATATTAAGCTTTGAAGAAACTAAAATAGACGTTACCAAATATACGGCAAAAATCGAAGTTTGGTAGCTTACTGAATTCGGATTGTTTACCGTGTTCAATAATTAGTATCCCATTTGGGGACAATATGTTTTTTTCTTGCACCAACTGAATAATGTTTTCATGAAATTTTGCTTCGTAGGGTGGGTCGGCTATAATCAGGTCAAATTTTGATTCGCAATGCGTGAGAAACTTTATACATTCTGAACGCCTCACATCAAATTGTGATTCGATACCTAAATTCTCTGCATTGGATTTTAAAAATTTGGTGCAAATAAAGTTTTCATCTACTGCCACAACGGATTGTGCTCCACGTGAAATGAATTCAAAGGATAGATTGCCAGTACCAGCGCACAAATCCAAGATCTTTAAGTCGCTAAACTCAATGCTGTGCTGCAGCACATTAAAAAGTCCTTCTTTGGCATAATTCGTTGTTGGTCTAGATGGAAAGCCCGGTGGAACGGAGAAACGCCTGCTTTTTAAGGAACCACTAATTATTCGCACAGTAACTCATTTTGGTAGGCTTCGAAATTGGATAGGATAAATTGAATGTCTTTAAATTCTGAAATTCGTGTAAAATTTTCCTGAATATTGGTGTCGACTTCCATAGTGTGCCTTGGATATAAGATGATTTTTCCTCGGAATATATCAATGGGTAATTTTTTTAGCGCAGCACTTGTAAAGTAAAGTAAATCATCAGAATTCATTATCGCTGTTTCTTGACTATATAACAATTTTCCTTTTTGGAAAAGCTGTAAATAGAAGGAAGCATCATCCAAACATATACAGCCCTGCAATTCATCGTTTGTGTTGTCTTGCTGGTGATTTAAGTAGGATTGTTGAGATGCATGGATAGTTTTGTCAGGGAAATTGGAAAGACAAAATGTATTCACCCAAGATGCTGTTTGATAGATGCTCGTAATTCCAAGGGGGACATTGGTATGGCTATGAATCGAGGCGGGATTAGCGCAAGGCCCAAAATTTAATTCAAAATAATTAACCATTAGTTGCTCATCGTAAATTGAGTTGGGAACGAGGGTCAATTGTGAACAACGAAAAAAACAGGTGTAATCTACAGAATGTAGAAAGGAACTCTTGGTGAATTCTTTAATAAATTCTTTTGCTTCAGCTACTTTTAAATCATCGTTGATGGAGGTAAGTTGATGTTGGGTTGTTTCTATTAGTTTTTCTCCATCTAATGAGGAGATTTGAAGTGCTAAATCAGAAAATTCTAGTTGGAAACGCATTTTCTTTTCTTGTTATAAATAAAATAGCGTGAAAGATGAATTTCTTTACGTATTTTTAATAAGTGACAAATTTACGATAATACCTTTAAATTTGAAGGCTTTAAATAACATAATGGATAATTCTTTTAGTGCTAAGTTAACGAACAATAAGGAAAAACTAATCTTTACAGACGATCAAAATACGGCTCTAAATCAGTTTAATTTATTTTATAATTCCGAGGAAAGGTGCCCTCTTTATATTTTGAAAGGTTACGCAGGAACGGGGAAATCTACGCTCATCGCGTATTTGGTGAACGAATTATTGGCCCAAAAGAAAAAAGTGCGCTTGTTGGCGCCAACTGGAAAAGCAGCCAAAGTGATTGCCAATTATTCCAAACAAGCAGCCTATACGATTCATAAACAAGTGTATTTTGTGGGGAATCAAGTCAACGGTTCGGTCAATTTAGTGAAAGCAAAAAATTTATTTACGGATACCTTATTTATTGTAGATGAAGCTTCGATGGTGGGAATTGATGATGCCACGCAAGCCAATAGTTTGTTAGAGGATTTACTGAATTTTGCCTACAGCGGCAAAGGGTGCAAATTAATGGTGGTGGGAGATCCAGGTCAGTTGCCGCCTGTTGGTCAATCGAATTCTCCTGCGTTAGATAAAGATTATTTGAGTCAAGTGTATCCGCAATTAACGATTTCTGAAGCAATTTTAAAAGAAATAGTTAGGCAAGCAGAGAATTCTGAAATTACGGATGTGGCTACTTTTATTCGCAATAAAACGGAATTTTCTTTGCCCATGTTTAATTCTCATGGGCGCGATGTGCAACGAATTGACGGCGCAGCATTGAGTGACGCTATTGAAGCTTCGTACGATCGTTATGGAATGGAAGAAACGGTCTTACTTACGATGTCGAACAAACGGGCGAATCAATGGAACAATGAAATTCGTGCAAGGATTTTATTGCATGAGGATAATGTCCAAAAAAACGATGTCTTAATGGTGGTGAAGAATAATTATTTTTGGCTGAGTCCTGAATCGGTGATTGGTTTTATTGCGAATGGTGAATCCATTAGAATAACCAAAATACTGAATCGTCAAACGCTGTATGGATTTGAGTTTGTAAAAGCAACGATTGAATTTATTGATTATCCGAATGAACAAGAAATGGAGGTGCTTTTGAATTTGGAAGCGTTAACTGTTGAAGCACCCAGTTTATCTCGTGACCGAATGAAAGAACTTTTCTTTGAAGTGGAAAAGGACTATAGTTACGAGCGAAATAAAAGAAAGCGCTATCAATTGATTCTTAAAAATCCTTATTTTAATGCGCTGCAAGTAAAATACTCTAATGCAATCACCGCACATAAAGCGCAAGGTGGACAATGGAAGAATGTCATCATTGATTTTGGTTTCTTACCCGAACAAATGCGAACAGAAAATTATAACCGTTGGTTATATACATGTATTACAAGGTCACAGGAAAAAGTCTATTTGTTGAATTTCCCGGATGCGTTTTTTTAATTAATGTGCGCTAGCCTCGTCCGCCTAGGCGGACATTCCTCCTTCGTAGGAACACTCGGCGAGCTTCCATAAAGCTTATCGAGTGGACACAGCTTGCTGTGGTTGTCCGCCTAGGCGGACGAGAGAAGCATATCAAGAGACATACGAGAAAAACACCTCACTCACTACCCTTTTTTGCGAGTATCAGCCAAGAGCCGATACTCGCAAAAAAGATACCCTGCTAAAATCGCAATCACTCAATTTTTTCAGCTATATTTACTTCAAATTTCTAACTTATGAAAAATACATCTACACCAACGTATATCCTAAGCTCCTTATTAATCGCATTTTGCTGTTTGTTTTTAGGCACAAAGGCAAATGCTCAAGCACCCGATGGGATCAATTATCAAGCTGTTATCCGAAATTCTTCAGGAACTTTAATTGCCAATACTACTATAGCAATTCGTATTCAAATTAAGCAAACATCCGCTTCGGGTACGATTGTATTTCAAGAAAGACACAGCGTAACCACCTCAGCGCAAGGCGTAGTAAATTTAGTAATTGGACAAGGAACCTTGCTTGGAGGTAATTTTTCAACCATTAACTGGGCGACAGGTCCTTATTTTGTGAGCTTAGGGGTAAGTTTTACCAATGGTACCAACTATCTTGATTACGGCTCCCAACAGTTAATGAGTGTACCCTACGCGCTGTATGCAAAAAATGCAGGCAATCAATTAAATCAATGGCGATATGGAAATACTTTACCAGCTGCCGCATTAGGTACATTGGGCGATTTTTACCTCAATATGACC